>CBDULG010000155.1:0-7303 GCA_965367985.1 uncultured Rhodocyclaceae bacterium | reverse complement strand
GGCGATCTGGCCGCGCTGCTCACCAACCTCGAACCGCACGACGTGCTGTTCATCGACGAGATCCATCGCCTCTCGCCGGTGGTGGAAGAAATCCTTTATCCCGCACTGGAAGACTTTCAGATCGACATCATGATCGGCGAAGGTCCGGCGGCGCGCTCGGTCAAGCTCGATCTGCCGCCATTCACGCTGGTCGGCGCCACGACGCGCGCCGGCATGCTGACCAATCCGCTGCGCGACCGCTTCGGGATCGTCTCGCGGCTCGAGTTCTACACGGCGAGTGAACTGTGCACCATCGTCAGCCGTTCCTCCGGGCTGCTCAACGTTGACATCGACGACGCCGGCGCGCTGGAGATCGCGCGGCGCGCGCGCGGCACGCCGCGCATCGCCAATCGCCTGCTGCGCCGCGTGCGCGACTACGCCGAAGTGCGCGCCGACGGCCACATCTCCTCGCCGGTCGCCGACGCCGCGCTGGTAATGCTCGACGTGGACGGGCTCGGGCTGGACATCATGGATCGCAAGCTGCTGGGCGCGATGCTGGAAAAATTCGGCGGCGGGCCGGTCGGGCTGGACAACCTCGCCGCAGCGATCGGTGAATCATCAGACACCATCGAAGATGTGATCGAGCCCTACCTGATCCAGCAAGGCTACCTGCAACGCACACCCCGCGGGCGCATCGCCACGCCAGGGATCTGGCAGCATTTCGGCCTCGTTCCGCCCGGTGGCGCCAGCGATCTGTTCAACGGCCGCTGAGCGCCGCCTCGCAATGCCCTACGCGAGCCATGCGGCATGATGCGTACGGTGTCGCTGTTCGTCGTCATCCTCAGCGCGCTGGGCGGCGCCTGGATGATCCTGCACGGCGACTTCTACCTGCCCAACCGCTTCGACCTCGCCCTGGCCACGCATTTTTCCGGCACCGCTGCACAACTGCTCGGCGGCGCCCTGTTGAGCCTCAGTGCAGCCGGCGCAAGCTTCATGCAGCATATGGCGAGCGACCGAGATGCGCGCAACAGCCGCCACTGGCACCTGCGTCACTTCGTGCTCATCTCGCTGACCATCGTGCTGTTCACCGCCGCGTTCATTCGCGCCGAGGTCACAGCCAACCCCGATTACCGGCGACCGGCGAGTGCGGGCGCGCGCTGAGCATGCGCACCGGGCAAAAGGGGGCGGTCGTTTGGTCGCGCGACGTCAAGCGCCGGCGGCACGCTTGTCGCCCGATTGAGCGCGAGGTATGCTCAAGCGATCAGCGCGCTCGAGCAAGGATTTCGCGATGCAATTCCGTTTCACCCTGTCCTGTGTGGCGGCAGCCTGCCTATTCGCGTTGAGCGGATGTGGCGGTCCAAAGGTTTACGAAGACGAGACCTTCGCCGAGGATTCACCGTTCGAAGCGAGCTTCATGAGCACCATGGACACCACCTGCGAAGCGGCGCGCCGCACGCTGCTCAGCCAGGGCTACTCGATCGTCGCCTTTTCCAGTGACGCGGTGCGCGGGGTGAAGGTGTTCCAGCCCGATGACGACATCCACATGGAACTGGAATTCAACGTCGTCTGCGCGACGACGACGCGCGGCACGCTGGTCTATGCGAACGCCATCCAGACGCAATACGAACTCAAGGACACCTCCAAATCGGCAGGCTTGAGTGTGTCGGGCGTCGGCTCGCTTTCCTTGCCGTGGGGTTCGCGCGGCGACACGCTCTCCAAGGTGGGCGCCGAGACGGTCAGCGACCCCGAGTTCTACACCCGCTTCTTCCGTCTCATGGAGCGCCACGCGCCGCGCTTCCGGCCGGCCGGCAAGCCGACACGCGAACGGGGCAATCGACGGCAATCGGGCGACTTCGAATAAGTCCCGCGCACGCCTCAGGAGCGCCGGCGCGCGCGCGGGTGGGCGGCGTCGTATATTTTCGCCAGATGCTGAAAATCGAGCTGCGTGTAGATCTGCGTGCTCTGTACGCTGGCGTGGCCGAGCATCTCCTGCACGGCGCGCAGATCGCCGCTCGACTGCAGTACATGGCTGGCAAAGCTGTGGCGCAGCATATGGGGGTGGACATGGGTGCCGTCACCATGCGCATGCGCCCAACGCGACAGACGGCTGCGTACCGCGCTTTGCGAGAGCCGGGTGCCCTGGCGCGAGACGAACAGGGCGCGCTCGGTGGCGAGCGCAAACGTCTCGCGCAGCACCATCCACTGCGCGACCGCGCGCGCCGCCTGCGGCCCGACCGGCACGATGCGCGTCTTGCCCCGCTTGCCGGTCACGGTAATTTCGCCCGCTTGCAGCGCGCCCAGCGCATCGACATCGAGCACGAGCAACTCGGCCAGACGCAAGCCGGCACTGTAGAGCAATTCAAAGATAGCGTGATCACGCATCTCGAGCGGATCGCCGGCGTGCGCATCAAGCAGCGCCGCCATGGCGTCGGGTCCGAGATTCTTGGGTAAGGCGCGCGGCACGCGCGGCGCGCGCACACCCGCCACGGGATTGTGCGCGGCGCCGAGATGACGCACCCGCCAGCGGAAGAAGCCGCGCCACGCGGACAGCGCACGCGCCACCGAGCGCGGCGCCAGCCCGCCCGCGTGAAGGCGCGCGGCGAGGCGGCGAATGCGCGCGGCGTCGATCTCAGCGGGCGCCGCGCCCTCGCACAGCGCGACCAGCCGTTGCAATTCGCGCCGATAGTTGTTCAGTGTGTGCGCGCTGGCGCGGCGCTGGATCGCGAGGTAATCGAGATAGGCCGCCACCTCGGCGGCGAACCCGGCGGATGCGGCCGGCATCACCTATCCCAGATAACGCTGCATGACACTGCTGACCATCTCGCCGATCCGTGTCACATAGAGCGTGCCCATATCGGCGTAGAAACGCTCGGCATCTTCACTGCCCAGCGCGAGCAGACCGAACACACGCTTGTCGCGCATCAGCGGCACAAGGGCGACCGAACGCACGTGCGGCGCTGCTTCGCCGAACCAGCTCACCACGTCCTGATTGACCGGCGCACCGCAGTGCGGCCGCGACAGATCGCCGGCATAGAAACGCACCTCTTCGCTCACCGCCTGAAACTCCGGCGTGTCGCGGGTCAGTACGCTGTTCCATACCCGCATGGCGACATGCGGTACGGAAAAGTCCTCGCGCAGATGCGTGAAGATCGTGTCGCGCGCCGCTTCGAATCCGTCGGCCTCGAGCAGGGCGAGCACGAGTCGGTGCACTTTCTCGCTGATCTCGTCGTTTTCCTCGCCAAACTGAATCAGCTCGGCGAGTTTGGTTTCAAGCTGACGGATGCGCTCGCGCAGCGTATGCAACTGACGCTCAGTGAGCGAGATCGCTTGGCCGTTGTGCGGGTGGGCGACGCTGAGCGAGTCGGCGAGCTCGCCGTGCTGCTCAAAAAAATCAGGATGCTCGCGCAGAAAGCTGACGATATCTTCGGTGTTCATCGGTTCTCCAGGCGCCGTCAAAAAGGCGCACTCATTCCAGTTCGCTTATTGCAGTTCGATCTCGGCGTCGAATACGCTGACCGCGGGTCCCGTCATTTGCACCGGCGTGCCCGGCCCTTCCCATGCGATGCGCAAGCGCCCGCCGCGCGTATCCACCGCGACCGGGCTGACCAGCAACTCGCGCAGCACGCCGGCGACCACCGCAGCACAGGCGCCCGTGCCGCAAGCCAGCGTTTCACCCGCGCCACGCTCGTACACGCGCAGACGGATGTGCTGCGGATCGACCACCTGCATGAAACCGGCATTGGCGCCGGCGGGAAAGCGCGGATGTTTTTCGATGCGCGGGCCGAGCGCGGCGACCGGCGCCGTATCGACATCCGCGACCACCTGCACGGCATGCGGGTTGCCCATGCTGACAGCGGTGATCGGCACGGTGACTTCGCCTACCGCCAGCGGCTGCACGATGGCGTCGCTGTCCGAGGTGAAGGGAATCTCGTGCGGCGCGAGGCGTGGTACACCCATGTCGACAGTCACCTGGCCGTCGGCCTCGAGACGCGGTTCGATGACGCCGGATCGCGTGCGCACGCGGATGACGGGCTTGTCGCTGAGCCCTTTGTCATGCACGAAGCGCAAAAAACATCGCGCGCCGTTGCCACACTGCTCGACCTCGCCGCCATCAGCATTGAAGATGCGGTAGCCAAAATCGACATCGGCGTCATTGCCCGGATCGACTACAAGCAGCTGATCGCAGCCGACGCCGAAATGACGATCGGCAATGAAGCGCACACGTGCCAGCGTGAGATCGACCGGCGCAGCAGTGGCGTCGATGACAACGAAATCGTTGCCCAGTCCTTGCATCTTGGTGAAGCGCAGGCGCATCGGGGCGTGGTCGTGAAAGGTGATGGCGGCATTGTCCCGCAGCGCCCGGGGCACGTCCACTGCGTGGGCGTTACGACCCCGCGATCAGTAGAATGGCGCTTCGCCTTCGGGGCGCGTCTTGAAGCGCTTGTGCACCCAGTAGTACTGTTCGGGCATCGCGCGCACATGACGTTCGATTTCCGCATTCATGCGCGCCACATCCGCGTTCACATCGGCCGAGGGAAAATTCGCCCATGGCGGGCCGATCTCCACTTCATAGCCCGCGCGCCCCGGCAGCGCGCGTGTGGTGCAGGTGAGCACCGCGGCGCCGGTCATTTTTGCAAAGCGTGGCACCCCGGTAATGGTTGCCGTCGGAATGCCGAAAAACGGTACGAAGATCGATTCCTTGCGGCCGTGGTCCATGTCGGGCAAATAGTAGAGCGGCCGGCCGGATTTCATGGCACGCACCGTGCCGCGAATGCTCTCGTGACGCGGCAATAGCAATTGATCGCCGAAACGACTGCGGCCGTGATGCAACCAGCGGTCGATCACCGCGTTGCGCTGGCGCGCGTAGATGCTGACGATGTCGAAGGCCATGGTGACGCGCGTGCCGCCCATGTCGAGGCCGACGAAGTGCGGCGCCATGAGGATCACCGGCCGGCCGGCATCGAGTTGTGCCTGCACATGCTCGGCGCCGACAAGCCGAATGCATTTTTCGAGTCGCGCGCGCGGCGCCCACCAAAGCAGACCGCGCTCGAGCAGGCTGCGTCCGACGAGGCGGAAATGCGCGCGCGCGATCCGGCGGCGCTGCGCCTCCGGCCAGGCCGGAAAACAGCGGCGCAAATTGGTCATCACCACATGGCGCCGCGGCCACACGAAGGCATACAGCACGATGCCGAGCGCTTCGCCGAGACGTGCCAGCAGCCATAGCGGCAACCAGTGCAGCAACCAAAGCAGCGCAACGAACAGTCGGCTCATGTCGCCTCGCCAGGCCGGGCCGGCGCCTCGCGCGGACGGCGATAGCGGTGATAGCCCCACGCGTATTGCGCCGGGCAATCGCGAATCAGCGCCTCCATCTCGCGATTGATGGCGACCACGCGCGCCTCGGTATCGCCTTCAATGGCCTGCAGGGGCGCGCGCAGTCGCAAATGGTAGCCGCGGCCGCCGGGCAGACGTTCCGCCCAGGCGCAGATGACGCGAACCGCCTTGACCTCGCTGAGACGCGCCGCGAGCGTCATGGTCCATGCGGGACGATCGAAGAACGGCGCCCAGACGCCTTCGCCGATATCGGGAATCTGATCGGGCAATATGCCAATTGCCTCATGCGCGCGCAGCGCCCGCACCAGCCGGCGCACGCCCGACGTTTCCGCCGGTGCCATGCGCAGTCCGGCGCGCCGACGGCCTGCATCGATGAGCGGCACGAGCGCCGCCTGGTTGGGCGGGCGGTACAGCACGGTGATTGGCGCGCGCGCCGCGTAATACTGGGCGGTAATTTCGAAGCAGCCGAGATGGGGCGTCAGAAACAGGATGCCGGCGCCCTCGGCGTGCGCCGCGTCGACCAACTCCCAGCCACTGATCTCGACCACCCGCTTGACCACTTCTTCATGCGGGCGAAGCAGGATCCACGGCAACTCGAGCGCCTGTTTTCCGGCTTCCGCTACCGCCCGGTGGCGCAATTCGGCGCGACGTGGCCCGAGCGCCTGGGACAGATTGTGGCGCAGGCGCTCACGGTAGGTGGGTGACAATGCATAGGTCAGCCAGCCGACCACCGCGCCGAGGCGGTGCACGGCCCACAGGGGCAGCGAAGCGAGAATGCGAAACAACTGTTGCGCCAGCACGCAGGGTTTATACCCGATTACGTCACGCCGCGGCGAATGTCTGCGCCGCCGACCGATTTGCCAGCGTGCGTGAATCGCATATAATCCGTGCTCACCGCCGAGTTAAAGACAACTTGCAGGGCGGCCGGCTGGAAGCTCAGCTGAAATACTGCTAAAGCGTCGCCGCTCGAAACAATCCCCGGAGCCGGCCACGCCGGCAATCTTCGGGGATTTTTTGTTTGGAGCATTCGTTTCATGGCCAATGAATTTCTCTTCACTTCCGAGTCGGTTTCCGAAGGTCACCCCGACAAGGTCGCCGACCAGATCTCGGACAGCGTCCTCGACGCCATTCTGGCCGAAGACACGCACGGCCGTGTCGCCTGCGAAACGCTGGTGTCCACCGGACTGGTCGTCATTTCAGGCGAAATCACGACCAAGGCGCACATCAACTTCCGCGAGATCGCGCAGCAAGCCATCCGCCGCATCGGCTACAACGATTCGTCGATCGGTTTCGACTACCGCTCATGCGCCGTCCTCACGGCCATCAACCCGCAGGCAGCCGACATCGCACAGGGCGTGAACGAGGGCGAAGGGCTGGACCTTGAACAGGGTGCGGGCGATCAGGGCCTGATGTTCGGCTATGCCTGCAACGAGACGCCGGCCCTCATGCCAATGCCGATTTTCTATGCACATCGCGTAATGCAGCGCCAGGCCGAATTGCGCAAGGACGGTCGCCTTCCCTGGCTGCGGCCCGACGCGAAATGCCAGCTCAGCGTCCGCTACGCAGACGGCAAACCGGTCGGCATCGACACCGTCGTGGTGTCGACGCAGCACGCCGAGGAGGTGTCCCACGCGCAGGTGTCCGAAGCGGTGATTGAGGAAATCATCAAGTCGGTCATTCCGAACGAGTTGCTTTCGGGCGATGTTCGCTATCTCATCAACCCCACGGGGCGATTCGTCATCGGCGGCCCGCATGGCGATTGCGGCCTGACCGGTCGCAAGATCATCGTCGACACATACGGCGGCGCAGCCCACCACGGCGGCGGCGCCTTTTCGGGCAAGGATCCTTCGAAGGTCGACCGCTCCGCGGCATATGCGGGGCGTTATGTGGCGAAAAACATTGTCGCCGCGGGCCTGGCCGAAAAGTGCGAGGTACAGGTCGCCTACGCAATCGGTATCGCCCAGCCAGTGTCACTCATGGTGAACACCTTCGG
>CBDULG010000154.1:0-7330 GCA_965367985.1 uncultured Rhodocyclaceae bacterium | reverse complement strand
GCAGGCGCTGGCGCACGCCCAGCGGAAGCGCAGCGGGCTTGGCGTCGCGCACCGCTTCGAGTTCGAACTGATCGAGCAGCGCGCGCAGCCGCACCCGCATGGTCTCGTCGGTGAGGTGAAAAAGGTGGGCATGCAGCTCCAGGTTCTGCATCACCGTCAGCTCTTCGTAAAGCGAAAACGCCTGCGACATGTAGCCCACACGGCGGCGGGTCTCGCGGTCGCGCGCATCGAGCGTCTTGCCGAACAGCTTCGCTTCGCCCTCGCTCGCCGGCAGCAGGCCGGTCAGCATCTTCATGGTTGTGGTCTTGCCGCAACCGTTCGAGCCGAGAAAGCCGAAAATCTCGCCTTGCTCGATGGCGAAGCTGACATGATCGACGGCGGTGAAATCGCCGAAGCGCTTGGTCAGCCCGTCGGCCGCGATGGCAATGCGGCCGCCATCCGCGGAGCGTTCGGGGACACGCACGGGGGTATGGCGGCCGCGCTTTTCTTCTGGCAGCAGCCGGATGAAGGCGGCTTCGAGGTTGTCGGTCTCGGTGCGCACAAGCAGCTCGCCGGGGCTGCCGGTCGCGATCACGCGGCCGGCGTCCATTGCCGCAAGCCAGTCGAAGCGCTCGGCCTCCTCCATATAGGCAGTGGCGACGATCACGCTCATGTCGGCGCGGCGCTCGCGAAAGCGGTCGATCAAGGCCCAGAACTGCTGGCGCGAGAGCGGATCGACCCCGGTCGTCGGCTCGTCCAGCACCAACAGATCGGGATCGTGAATCAGCGCGCAGCACAGACCCAGCTTCTGCTTCATGCCGCCCGACAGCTTGCCCGCCGGCCTGTCGCGGAACGGCGCCAAACCGGTGGCGGCAAGCAGCTCGTCGATGCGCGCTTCGCGCTCGGCAGGCGGCTGGCCGAACAGGCGGCCGAAAAAGTCGAGGTTTTCAAAAATGCTCAGGGTCGGATAGAGATTCTTGCCCAGACCTTGCGGCATGTAGGCGATGCGGTCGAAGCAGGCATTGCGGTGGCGCTTTTCGGCCATGTCGCCGCCGAGCGTGCACACCGCGCCGCGCTGGATCGCGCGCACGCCGGAGAGCAGTGCCAGCAAGGTCGACTTGCCGACGCCGTCCGGCCCGATCAGGCCGACCATGCAGCCGGCTGGCAGCGCGATGCTCACATCATCGAGCGCAATGGTGTTGCCATAGCGCTGGGTGACGCCCGAGAGCGTCGCGACCGTCTCCCCGGCGTTCATTCGGGCAGTTTGACCTGAAGGTTTTCGGGCCACTCCGCTGCACCCGGCAAGCGCAGATAGGCGGTGCCGCGCACGCCTGTCTTGACGCGATCCTGAAAGCGCTCGAGCAACGCGCGGTCAATGCGCAGCTTGACGCGGAACATCAGCTTGGCGCGCTCCTCGGCGGTCTCCACCGCCTTGGGCGTAAACTGCGCCTGAGGCGAAACGAAGGTGATGCGCGACGGAATCACCCATTGCGGCACCGGGTCGAGGCGCAAGCGCGCGTCGTCACCGAGCGCGAGTCGACCGGCATCGGCGGCGGGCAGAAATACGTTCATGTAGACATTGGTGGTGTTGAGCAGCGTGAGTACGGCGCCGCCAGCCGCCAGCACCTCGCCGGGTTCGGCGAGGCGGTACTGCACCCGCCCGGCGATCGGCGCGACGAGAACGGCGTCTTCAAGTGCAGTATTGAGACGGTTCAGCTCTTCTTCGGCGGCGGCGATCGACGCATCGGCCGCCTGCACGCCGGCGCGCGCCGACTCGAGCGCGGCACTTGCGCTTTGCACCGCGGCGCGGCGCGTATCGAGCTGCTCGGCCGTGGCATGGCCCATTTTGCGCAAGCGCTCGATACGATCCAGCTCGCTGCGCGCGAGGCGCTGATCGCTGAGGGCGCGATTGACCGACGCCTCTGCCTCACGCTTCGTGGTCTGCGCGAGCCGCACCTGCGCCTCGGCGGCACGCACCTGCGCCGCCAGCTCCGCATCGTCCATGTGCGCAAGCACCTGCCCCGCCGCGACCATGTCGCCCTCGTCGACGGCAATCGACTTGATTCGGCCGGCCGACTTGGTGGCGATATTCACCTGGTCGGCTTCGATGCGGCCGTTGCTGCTGACAATGCCCTCGGGCAAGTCGCCCGCCTGACGCTGCTGCCACAGGGCATACCCACCACCCGCCGCCAGCGCCGCAATCAGGCCGACGACGACCACAGTATTGCGTTTCATTCCGATCGTTCCCCCGATTAACAAACCAGACCTGATGTCGACGATCCTGCGAGGACCTGCCGAGGATGCAGTCTACAGTGAAAGAATTCCCAATGAATCTCGATGTCATGCGAAGGCGGATCGATGACGCCCCTGGCCGTGGAAGGCTGGCCGGCTATGCGACGCCGAGCGGCCGTGTCAACAAGACCCACTCGCCGCGTTGCGGTCCGCCGTCATAGGGGACGACCGGCTGGCTGGCACGAGGATGGAAACCGAGAAACGCATACAGGCGACAAGCGCGACCATTCTCGCTCGCCACGATGATGCTGCACAGCGTGCATCCGGCGGCACGACCGCGGGAAAAGCTGTCGGCGAGCAGCGCGCGCGCCACGCCGCGGCCTTCCGCGCCCTCGGTGGTGGCGAGCGCATTGATATACCAACTCCCGGGCGCACAGGCTTCGAGCCTTACAAGCGGTTGCAACAGCGCTGGATAGTCGCCGACATCGCTTGTGTCGTAAGGGTCGGGCTGACGATAGTCGAGCACCATGCCGAGGACGCTTTCGCCCTCAACCGCCACGTGCGCATTGCGGTAGCTGAAGTTGCCCTCCTCGCGCGCCGCCCTGCGCGCGCCGGTCTCGAGCGCGGTCTCGCCGGACTCGGCCATGTCACGCCACAACAGCGTTGGCAAGCCCTCCCCCGCCCGGTCGATCAGGCGAGCGAGGTCGCGCGCGTGCGATTTTTGTGCTGCTTGAATTTTCATTTGAGGTCACCTCCGGCAATTGGGGTATCGCACACGCCAATACCCGATCGCGCCGGCCGCCGCGGGCTGCGCCAATATCCGCCGATCGGGATGGCGCACGCTTCAAGGCGATGAGCGCGATTCGGGCGGCGAGCGGCGCTCGGCGTGAGGCCGAGTGACCGCCGTTCGTTCGAATTCCGCTTTTGGCTTATCAGATTGACTTTACCTGACGTTCCATCTGGCCTGCATCTGCCGGGCGCATCACGCCACGCGGGGGAGCCGGATGCTGAATGCCGTACGGGTCGGTTCGGATTCGACGGTCAGGCGCCCGCCGTGCGCCTCGACAATCGAGCGGGCGATCGCGAGCCCGAGTCCCGAGCCTTCGCCGCGGCGGCCACGATCATCGCTGACGCGATGAAAGCGGTCGAAAATCCTCGGCAACTGATCAGCCGGAATCGGCTCGCCCGGATTGCTCACAGTGAGTACGGTATCGCGCTGATCCGTGGTGATAGACACCGTGACGCCGCCGCCGGGCGCGGTGTGCCGTAGCGCGTTGGACAGCAGATTGGAGATCGCGCGTCGCAACATCAAACGGTCACCGGAAACGACCGCATGACCGGTACACGTGATACCGACTTCCTGCGCTTCGGCAAGCGCCTCATAAAACTCAATCAGCGCCAGCACTTCCGCGGCGAGTTCGACGCGTTCGACGCCCGGCGGCGCGTCGTGTCCGTGATCAGCACGCGCCAGGAACAGCATGTCGCTGACCATGCGCGCGATACGTTCGTACTCTTCAATGTTGGAGGCGAGAATTTCGCGGAATTCTTCAGCGTTGCGGCTGCGCGAGAGTGCCACCTGGGTCTGCGTCATGAGGTTGGAAATCGGGGTGCGCAGCTCGTGCGCGATGTCGGCCGAGAAATCCGCGAGCCGTTGGAACGAGGATTCCAACCGATCAAGCATGCCGTTGAAGGCTTCGACCAGCGCCCGCACCTCGGCGGGCGCGTCACGCTCTGCCAACCGTTCGCCCAGGCGCTCGGCCGAGAGGCGCCGCGCGGTCGCAGTCACCCTGCGCAGCGGCGCAAGCCCGCGGTGCGCCGCGAACCAGCCGAAGAACGCGGTGAACACGACGGCGAACGAAATTCCGATCCACAGACGATTTCGCAACTGTTGCAGAAATTCCATGTGGTGCGTGATGTCGAGCCCGACCACCACCCGCAATGCCAACGGCCGCGCTTGCGAAGCCCCCAGGTTGAGCGTCGCCTCGCGACCAATGTACTGGCGCCCGTCCTTGGTCCAGACCGTATCGCCGTCGGGGAGGCGCTCGCCGGTAAGCTGCGGCAGCGGAAAGAACTCGGCGCGGCCGGCATATATCTCTCGCCCTTCGCTATCGCGCACCAGCACGCCCATGGTGTCGTGGCCGACAAACGCGTCCGCCAG
Organism: uncultured Rhodocyclaceae bacterium; assembly: GCA_965367985.1. GTDB lineage: Bacteria > Pseudomonadota > Gammaproteobacteria > Burkholderiales > Rhodocyclaceae > Nitrogeniibacter. The sequence continues at coordinate 2,961 of CBDULG010000154.1, read as the reverse complement.
TCGTTGGGGCAGCGTCTCGAGTGCATCACCCGAGGTGGCACCGTTGAGGATATTGTGGATCAGGGTGATCTTGCCCGACAGCTCATCGTAGTCGAGTTCGCGAAGATGGTCTTCCACGGCGCGATTCATGACCACGCCGGCGAGGATCAGGAATCCCGCGGTGAGCACCGCGAACAAGCTCGCGAGCCGGATGGTGAGTGACATGTTGCGACGCAAACTCAGGGTTCCTGGGAAATTTCAAGCACGTAGCCCATCCCGCGTACGGTGTGAATCAGCTTCGGCTCGAACGCGTCGTCCACCTTGGCGCGCAAGCGCCTCACCGCCACTTCAATGACGTTGGTATCGCTGTCGAAATTCATGTCCCACACTTGCGAAGCAATCAAGGAGCGCGGCAACACCTCGCCCTGGCGGCGCATCAGCAGTTCGAGCAAACCGAATTCCTTTGCGGTCAGCTCGATGCGCTTGCCGGCGCGCGTGACCCGGCGGCGCAACAGATTCAGTTCGAGATCGGCCACCAGCAATGTGGTGGGTTCGGTACCGCTTCGTCCGCGCCGCAGCAAGGTACGCACGCGTGCCAGCAGTTCCGCGAACGCGAACGGCTTGACGAGATAGTCGTCGGCGCCGAGTTCCAGCCCCTTGACGCGATCTTCCACCTGGTCGCGCGCGGTAAGGAACAGCACCGGCATCTCGCTGCCACCGCGCCGTACCGTCTCGAGCAATTGCCAACCGTCGAGCCCGGGGAGCATGACGTCGAGGATCAGCAGGTCGTAGCCACCCGTGAGCGCAAGGTGCAGGCCGTCGACGCCGGTGCGCGCAATGTCGGTGTTGTATCCCGCCTCGCTCAGTCCCTGGCGCAGGTAGTCGCCCGTCTTGAGTTCGTCCTCGACAATCAGAATCTTCATCGCTGCATATTCTCCTTCTTGGTCGAGGAGTGTGCCAGCTTGTCTCCCTGACAACCGCATGATTACGAAGATGTAATCCGGGCGTCACCTTCATGTTTACCGGAATTGCGTTGAGTTCAGGCTGATGTTGACCTCAACTGCGAACGTCAGCCTCAATGGCGCTTTCAGCCGGAAATGCATGACATGATCTGCAGAGCGGACTTCGAACGATTTGCACGAAACCCTCAGGGGCTAAACTATGGCTTAGTTCAATTGGATCAGAGCGTGGCATGAAGTTCGTCAACATCCATGAGGCCAAGACCCACCTGTCGCGCTTGCTCGAGGCGGTCGAGCGCGGCGAGGAAGTCGTCATCGCACGTGCCGGGCAGCCCGTTGCCACGCTGACCGCCTATCGGCCAGGACGGCGGACGATTGCTCCACCGGGGAGCATGAAAGGGCGCGACTGGCAGATGGCTGACGACTTCAATGCGCCGGTCGACAATCTCTTTAACTGCCTGAAAGACGCCGAGGGCAAAGCCGGCGTCCCGGACGCTGGCCGGTGAGGCTGCTGCTCGACACGCGTTTCGCGTTCTGGTGGCAGACCGGCGACCCACGCGTCACCGCGGAAGTGCGACCCCTTCGCTCGCTCGCTGGTTGCCCAATCCGTGAGTGAGCCACTCACTCTCCTCACCCGGAAAGCTTGCACGTTACGGCAGCACTGTCAGAGTCATCTGATTCGGATAATCTTGATGGTGGCGGTTGGCCAGGACCGGCTGTTGACGATTTTTCTCCAAAGACGTCGCGTCGAAATTCCGCCTCCCGGGTGCGCCGAGCGCACTCAAAGTTATACTATCTGCCATCTGATATGGCAGGACTGAAATGAATCCGATTACAAGACCGTCGTCTCTCAAGGAATCGGTGATTGAGCGGCTGCGGCAGTCAATAGTCACCGGTGAGTTGGAACTCGGACAGCCGTTGTCTGAACGTGCGCTGGCCGAGAAGTTGAATGTTTCCAAAACGCCCGTGCGCGAGGCGCTTGCCCAATTGAGGGTTGAGGGCTTGGTGCGGGTCTATCCGCAACGCGGCGCTTGCGTGTTTACGCCGAGCGGCGCGGAAGTTATCGACATGTGCGAGCTCAGGCAGGCGCTTGAGGCCGCTGCGCTGAAGATGGCCATCGAGCGCAATCCCGAGGAAACTGAAAAGCAGCTCGACGCTATCGTGTCGCGCATGGCATCGGCACGTCGCGACAAGGATGGCAGGGCTTACTTGACCGAAGACACGCTTTTTCATCGGGCCTTCTTTTTATGTTGTGGCAACAATCTGATGATTCAGACCTACGACATGCACGTTGGCAAGATATCCGCGCTTCGCACGCACCTCGCTCAGCGCCCAGGGCACACGGAATCGTCGTTCGCCGAGCACAAGAGCATCTTGCAGGCTGTGCGCAACCGTGATCCCGAACGTGCACTGGCGATACTGGATACGCACATTGGGCGAACACGATTCAGTTATACGTCGGAGATGGAGCGCGCCGTCGCAGAGGCCACTGCGGCGAAGCAGACCGCTGGCGGACTCACGCGGCGCGCAGGCAAGGCTTAGAGCGCGCCAGGCGCGCGCACGGCAGAAACCTGGGGTCATCCACCTGGAAGTTTTCGAGAGGCGGCGGCACAGCTTTGCGTCATGCCTACGAGCTACGTCCCCTACGCGCCGACACAGGACTTTTTGTTGCCGCTTCAGCTGCAGAGATGGCTGCTGCAGGACCACCATGTGCGTTCGATCTCCGACGCGGTCGATCAGTTGAATCTGAGGGCGTTTTACGAGCGTTTCGAGGACGGTAGATCTCGATACCAGCCCTTTCGCCCGACCATGATGGTCAAGGTGCTGGTATGCGGCTACGCGAGCGGCGTGTTCTAGGCGGGTAAGTTTCCCAAGCACCGCAAGATTTGCGATTTCCGCGCGCTGCACTTGACTAAATTGTCGGCGCTGTTCGTGCACGTCGCCATGCTCGCTGGCGAACGCGGACGGATCACGCCAGGGATATCGCAGTGAAGCGGTCTCGAGCAATTGAGCAACCCCCTCT
>CBDULG010000153.1:0-7381 GCA_965367985.1 uncultured Rhodocyclaceae bacterium | reverse complement strand
TCGAAAGCTCGAGGTAGAGATACTCACTGGCGAGTTCGTCCATATCGGGCGCTGCCGGGCCGCACGCCGTGAGAACCAGCGCGCACGCGAGAGTCACAAGTTTCTTAGTCATTGAGTTTCTTCAATTGATACAAGGCGTCCAGCGCCTCGCGGGGTGAGAGAGAATCCGGATCGAGTGCCTCGACCGCGTCGCGCCGGCCAGCGGCGCGACGCTCAGCGTCAGCCGTTCGCGCGCATCACAGGCACCCGAAGCGTACCAAGCGACTCGCGTGACTGGAGCGGCTGAACGACGAGATCAAGCCGAAGAAGCTTGCCCCGTCGCCAGCGCTCCCCGGGGGCAAGCCTCAGCTCGCGATCGCGCGGTACTCGCCTTTCGCCACACCCGCCATGCTGACCGCATAGATCGCCACCCAGGCAGCGATGAAGCCGGGAATGATCTCGTAGACGCCGGGGCCGCCCATGAAACTCGCGTTCCAGCCCAGAGCGATCCACACGATTACTGTCGTCGCGCCGACCACCAGTCCCGCCACGGCGCCGCTTCCGGTCATTCTGGGCCATGTCAGCGACAGGATGATCAGCGGCCCGAAGGCCGCGCCGAATCCCGCCCAAGCGTTGCTGACCAGCCCCAGAACCTTCGAGTCGGGGTCGCCCGCGACGACCGCCGCCACGATGCCGACCAGCAGCACGCTGACACGCCCGACCATCACGCTCTGGCTTTCGCTGGCTTCGCTGTTGAGGAACAGCTTATAGAAATCCTCGGTCAGCGAGGACGAGGACACCAGCAGTTGGCTCGATATCGTGCTCATTACAGCCGCCAGCAGCGCCGCATAGAGGAAGCCAGTGATCAGTGGATGAAACAGCAGATCCGACAAGACGATGAAGATGGTTTCGGGGTCGTCGATCGCCAGCCCGTTGCGCGCGGCGTAGGCGCGGCCGAAAATGCCGAGGCTGACCGCGCCGACCAGCGAGATGACCATCCAGCTCATGCCGATATTGCGCGCCGTGGCCACATCTCTCACGCTGCGCACCGCCATGAAGCGGACGATGATGTGCGGCTGGCCGAAATAGCCAAGGCCCCAGGTCACCGCCGACAGGAAACCGACGAAGGTCAGCCCGTGCGTCCATGAGAGAAAGTTCGGATCGACCGTGGCCAGTGTCTCGCGGGCCTGCGCGAGCCCGCCGCCACCCTCGCCAAAGAGCACCACGGCGGGCATCAGGATCAGCGCCAGCATCATGATGCAGCCCTGCACGAAATCGGTCAGGCTGACGGCAAGAAAGCCGCCGATCACCGTGTAGATCAGCACGATGCCCAGCGTCAGCCAAATGCCGATCGAATAGTCGCTGAATGAGGTCGGGTTAATCCCGCCGAAGGCCGAGGAGAACAGCTTGCCGCCGGCAACCAGGCCCGAAGCCGTATAGACCGCGAAGAACACCACGATCACGATCGCCGACACCACTCTGAGCGCCATCTCTTGGCTGGGAAAGCGGTTGGCGAGGAATTCGGGAATGGTGAGGCTGTTGTCATAGCGTTCGGTCTGCTCGCGCAGGCGCGGCGCTACCACGATCCAGTTGACGAGCGCGCCGACGGTGAGCCCGATGCCGATCCAGGCCTCCACCAATCCGGTCGCATAAAGCGCTCCGGGCAAGCCAAGAAGCAGCCAGCCGCTCATGTCCGAGGCCCCGGCTGACAGGGCAGCGACGGCGGGGTGGAGATTGCGCCCGCCAAGCAGGTATTCCTCCGAGGAAGCGGTGGATTTGCGCCACGCGTAAAAGCCGATGGCGATCATCAGACCGAAGTAGATAAGCAGACTGATCCAGATGCCGATTGCCATTGCGCGCCCCTTCGTCAATGTTTGCGGTCGATACAGCCTGTCACATTCCGGATGTCTTGTGAAGGACGGTGCGGGATGTGCATGGGCCGACCGCGAGGCAGGGCAATCCACAATTGAGCGGATACTCGATGCACCGGACGATAGCGAGGTGGCAAGACGCTCGTAACGGTTCCCGAGCATAATGGGCTTCCCGCCATGGTGGATTACTTGATGGTCAGGTTTTGACGTATTCGGCGATGGCGTTCAACAGATTTCAACAGCTTTGCAACCAGGAATCGACGCGGCCGGTGAGGCACCGGCCCGCATTTGCCATAATCGGATTGCGTGCGGCCAAACCGGCACGCGTTCAAAGCCCGCGGGCCGGCATGCCGTCTCGGCATTCTCAACCCATCCCCTTGCCTCAGCAGTTTGCTTCGAGCGCCGCACTGGCGCGTACTTCTATCCTCGATTCACGGAGACACAACAAATGAAAAAACCGATTAAAACCACGCTCGGCGCCATGACAATTGCCGCCTCGCTCGCACTCGCCGCTGCGCCGGCGAGCGCGCAGGAGAATGTGCGCTGGGGCGTGCCGATGTCCTTTGGTTCCAACCTCACTGCGCTTGGCGACACCATGCCGTGGGTGGCCGAGCAATTGAAGAAGATTTCGGGCGGTACCGTCAATCTCAAGATTTTCGAACCTGGCAAGCTGGTGCCGGCGCTGGGTGTCTTCGACGCGGTTTCGGCGGGCAAGGTCGAGGCCGGGTACAGCTTTATGGGCTACGAACTTGGCAAGGTGCCGGTATCAGCCATCTACGGCGCGCTGCCCTTCGGCATGGAAACCGACGCGTTCGCTGCGTGGATGTACTTCGGTGGCGGTAACGAACTGCTCAAGGAAGCCTACAAGCCGCACAATGTCTATCCGATCTTCTGCGGCTCGATCAGCCCGGAAGCCGCGGGCTGGTTCACCAAAGAGATCAAGACGCCCGCTGACCTCAATGGTCTGAAATTCCGCGCCGCATCGCTGGGTGGCAAGATTTATCAGAAGCTGGGCGCATCGGTGACCATGCTGCCCGGCGGCGAACTCTTCCAGGCGTTGGAGAAGGGTGTTCTCGACGGCACCGAATTCTCCCTTCCGGTGGTCGACAACCAGCTTGGTTTCTACAAGGTGGCCAAGCACTACTACCTGCCCGGTTGGCACCAACCGTCGACCAATCAGTTCCTCTACGTAAACCTGGATGTCTGGAACAAGCTGCAACCGCAGACCCAGGCGCAGATCGAGACGACATGCACGGCTGGCGTAACGATCGCGATCGCCAAAGCTGAGGCGACGCAGGGCGACGCGCTGAATGAGTTCGAAAAGAACGGCGTCACGCTGCACCAGTTCAACAAGGAAATGCTCGACGCCTTCCAGAAGGCCGCAAAAGAGGTACTGGCTGAGGAGTCGGCGGCTGATCCGATGTTCAAGAAGACTTACGAGAGCATGAAAGCCTTCCAGGACAATCACCGCAAGTGGCACAACCTGGGTTACCTGCCGCGCGACTTCGAGTAATCCTGGCCTGAAAGTGCGGCGCTTCGGCGCCGCAAGGAGAACTGCATGGAATCCCAAGCGCAAGACGCCGGCGACCCCGTTGCGGGGCCGTCCGGCATTGCGCTGCCCACCACGGCATTCTCGCGCGGTGTCGACCGGTTGATCGGTTGGTTCGGCGAGATTGCGTCGCTGCTGTGGACAGTGCTTGTCGGTGTGATCGTGGTGCAGGTCGTGGCGCGATACGTGTTCGGCCAAGGCTCGATCATGATGGAAGAAATCCAGTGGCACCTTTACGCCATCGGCTTCATGCTGGGTCTGTCGTTTACCGAAATGCGCGAACGCAACGTGCGAATCGACGTGGCGGCCGACCGTTTCAGCGCGCGCACCCGGCTATGGATCGAAATGGTCGGACTGTCCGGGCTGATCATTTTCAGCGCTTTCGTGGCGTGGCTCGCGGTGCCCTTTTTCCTTTCTTCCTACCAGCTCAACGAAGTGTCGGCGGCGCCGGGCGGGTTGCCCTATCGCTGGTTTCTCAAGTCTTTCATCATCACCGCATTCGTGTTGCTGGCGGCGTCCGGTCTGAGCCGGCTGTCCCGTGTGTGGGTAGCGCTGTTTGGCGGTAAGTAATCTGCCGTCGTCATGAGTTAACAGGAGACCGGCGTGCTGCCATTTTATGAGTTTCTGGCCATCGGCTTGATGGCGAGTTTCATTCTCTTGCTGTTCAGCGGTTACCCGGTGGCATGGATTCTTGCAGCCGTGTCGCTCTTGTTTGCGATGCTGGGGATCGTGCTCGGGAATCAGTTCGGTTACGACACCTACCTGATGACGAGCTGGGACAAGTTTTCCGGCGTGATCGACCGCTTCGACGGGATCATGTCGAACTGGGTGCTGGTGTCACTGCCGATGTTCGTCTACATGGGCCTGATGCTGGACCGCTCGGGTGTTGCCGACACCATGATGCGCAACTTCGTCAAGGTGTTCGGTGGCGTCAAAGGCGGACTTGGCTTGACGGTCATCGTCATCGGCGTATTGCTCGCCGCGTCCACCGGCATCGTCGGCGCATCGGTGGTCCTGCTGGCGGTGCTGTCGATGCCGATCATGATCCAGAATCACTATTCGCGGTCGATCGCTTCGGGCGTGGTGGCGGCATCGGGAACGCTCGGCATTCTCATTCCGCCCTCGATCATGCTGGTACTGATGGCCGATCAGGTTTCGGTTTCGGTGGGCGACCTGTTCATGGGTGCGCTCGTGCCCGGCGTCGGGCTCGGGTTGTTGTACATGCTCTTCATCCTGGCGGTCGGCGTCGTGCGCCCGGACCTCGTGCCGGCGCGCCCGCATGGCGCCGAGAAACTGACGATGAAGGAAATCGGTATTGCGGCATTGTCCACCCTGCCCACAATGGGCCTGATACTCGTCGTGCTTGGCTCGATCTTCTTTGGCGTTGCGACGCCGACCGAAGCCTCGGGTCTGGGCGCATTCGGCGCCATGTTGCTGGCCGCAGTGAATGGCAAGTTGAACTGGAGGGTGATTCGTGAGGTCGGAATTGAAACGACGCTGACGACCGCCTTCATTTTCGCCATCTTCATCGGCGCGACGGTTTTTGCCTACGTGCTGCGCCTGCTCGGTGGTGATGAGCTGATCTCGGGTTTCTTCAATGGCCTGGGTCTTGGTCCGATGGGCATGGTGCTGGTGGTGTTGGCGGTGGTGTTTGTCGCCGGCTTCTTCCTCGACTGGTTCGAGATCGTGCTGATTATCCTGCCGCTGCTGGCGCCGATCGTGAAGGACTCGGGTGTCGAGATGACGTGGTTTCTGGTGCTTATTGCGCTGATGCTGCAAACCTCGTTCCTGACCCCGCCGGTGGGTTTTTCGCTGTTCTACCTCAAAGGGGTGGTGCCGGAGGGGGTGACCATCAAGCACATCTACGTCGGCGTGATTCCCTTCGTGATGATGCAGTTCGGCATGGTGGTCATTTGCCTGGTGTATCCCCAGCTCGTGATGTGGTTGCCTAGACTGATGTATGGCGTAGGAGGCTGATGAAATGAGCGCGACCGCTCCAGAACAGACGCGTGAACCCGACACCGCTCGCCTTGCGCGGCAGCATGAGGTGGTCACCGCGCTGGCGGGGATACTTCCGGCCGAGGCCATTCTGTCGCGCCACGAAGACACGGTGCCTTACGAGTGCGACGGCCTCACCGCCTACCGCGAGTCACCGATGGTGGTCGTGCTGCCGGAGAATGACGCGCAAGTCTCCGCAGTCCTCAGGACCTGTCATGCCTTGGAGGTACCGGTGGTGGCGCGCGGCGCCGGCACCGGGCTGTCGGGCGGCGCCTTGCCGCACCGGCTGGGCGTGACCCTCTCTCTGGCCAAGTTCAACAAGATCGTCAAGGTCGATCCTGTGTCACGCACTGCGGTGGTGCAAAGCGGCGTGCGCAACCTGGCGATCAGCGATGCCGCCGCGCCGCACGACATGTATTACGCGCCGGACCCCTCGAGCCAGATCGCCTGCACCATCGGCGGCAACGTGGGTGAAAATGCGGGCGGTGTGCACTGCCTCAAATACGGCCTGACCTTGCACAATGTAATGGGCGTGCGCGGATTCACCGTCGAAGGCGAGGCAGTCGAATTCGGCTCGTCCGCGCTCGATACCGCCGGGCTCGACCTGATGACCCTGCTCATCGGCAGCGAGGGCATGCTCGCGGTGATCACCGAAGTGACCGTCAAACTGCTGCCCAAGCCACCGTTGGCGCGCTGCATCATGGCGAGCTTTGCCGATGTCGAAACGGCCGGCACAGCGGTGGCCAACGTAATCGCCGCAGGCATCATTCCGGCCGGGCTGGAAATGATGGACAAGCGCATGGTCGAGGCGGTCGAGGGCTTTGTGCACGCCGGCTACGACCTCGATGCGGCGGCCATCCTGCTGTGTGAGAGCGACGGCACGCCGGAGGAAGTCGAGGAAGAAATCGGCCGCATGACCGACGTGCTCGAGCACAGCGGCGCGAAGCGCATCGATGTAAGCCGCGACGAAAAGCAGCGCCTGACCTTCTGGAGCGGACGCAAGAATGCCTTCCCGGCTTCCGGCAGGATCAGTCCGGACTATATGTGCATGGACTCGACGATTCCGCGCCGGCGGGTGGCAGAGATGTTGCGTGAGATCGCGCAGATGGAGGAAAAATACCAGCTGGGTTGCGCCAACGTCTTTCACGCCGGCGACGGCAACCTGCATCCGCTGATCCTCTACGATGCGAACGATCCCGAACAACTGCATCGCTGCGAAGCGTTCGGCGCCGATATCCTCGAGACCAGCGTGCGCCTCGGGGGCACGGTAAGTGGCGAGCACGGGGTGGGCGTCGAGAAGCTGAATTCGATGTGCGTGCAGTTCTCGTCTGCCGAAAACGAGCAGATGTTCGCGGTCAAGCGCGCCTTCGATCCGCTGGGACTGCTCAATCCCGGCAAGGCCATCCCGACCCTGCAACGCTGTGCCGAGTACGGAAAAATGCATGTGCATCGCGGCCTGCTGCCGTTCCCCGAATTGCCGAGGTTCTGATGGACACCCAGGATCCAGCCCTCAAGCACATCGTCGACCAGGTGCTCGAGGCGCGTGACAAGACGTCCGAGCTCTACATTCGCGGCGGCGACACCAAGGCCTTTTACGGCAGCCCGCCGCGGGGCAATCCGCTCGACATGCGGCCGCTGAGTGGGATCAGCAGCTACGAGCCGACCGAGCTGGTGGTGAGCGCGCGCGCAGGCACGCCGCTCGCGGAGCTCGAAGCCGCCCTCGAAGAAAAGGGCCAATATCTGCCCTTCGAGCCGCCGCGCTTTGCGCCCGACGGCACGGCGGGCGGCATGGTCGCGGCCGGATTGTCGGGCCCACCGCGTGCCAGCGTCGGCGCGGTACGCGACTTCGTGCTCGGCACCACCTTGCTTAACGGTAAGGGCGAGGTACTCACATTTGGCGGGCAGGTCATGAAGAATGTGGCCGGTTACGACGTATCGCGGTTAATGGCCGGTTCGCTCGGTGTGCTCGGCGTGATCTGCGAGG
>CBDULG010000152.1:0-7384 GCA_965367985.1 uncultured Rhodocyclaceae bacterium | reverse complement strand
CGGTGTGGATGCGGTAGAAACCGCCCACCACGTAGTGATCCATCATGTACACCACGGGTTCGGCGACCGCCGCGTCGACCGTCTCAAAGGTGTGCACGCCTTCCTGGATGATCACCTCGTGCACCTGCAGGCCTTCCTTGATGACGCTCATCTTGTTGCGCTGGCGGCGATTGAGTCCCTGCACTTCGCTGGCGTCACGCACCGTCATCACGCCCATTCCATAGGTCCCGGCGTCGGCCTTGACGACCACGAAGGGATCATCGCTGACCCCGTATTCCTTGTATTTGGCGCGGATGCGAGTGAGCAGCGCATCGACTTGCGTCGCCAGACACTCCTCGCCCGTGCGCTCCTTGAAGTTGATCTGACCGCACACCCCGAACTCGGGGTTGATGCGCCACGGATCGATGCCGATCACTGCGGCGAAATCCCGCGCCACTTGGTCATAGGCGTGCGCGTGATTGGACTTGCGGCGGCTGTGCCAGCCGGCATGCAACGGCGGAATCAGCCACTGTTCATCGACGCCCTTGAGCACCGCCGGCACGCCGGCCGAGAGGTCGTTGTTGAGCAGCACCGCGCAGGGGTCGAAGTTCTTGACGCCGAGCCGGCTGCCGCGCCGCTCGAGCGGCTCGAGGGTGAGCGAAGCGCCATTGTCCAGTTCCAGCGTGGTCGGCTCGGTAATCTCGGGCAGCAGGCTACCGAGGCGAACTTCCAGGCCGGTGAGCGTCAGCACCGACACCAGTTGCGCCACGCTTTGCAGATAGAACGGGTTGCGGGTGTGATTTTCGGGAATCAGCAGCACGCGGCGTGCGTCCGGGCAGATGCGCTCGACGGCCGCCTGCGCGGCCTGCACGCATAAGGGCATAAAGGCCTTGCTGAGGTTGTTGAAACCCCCCGGGAAGAGGTTCAGATCGACCGGCGCGAGCTTGAAGCCGGAGTTGCGCAGGTCGGTCGAGCCGTAGAACGGCGGCAGGGTGTCCTGCCACTGGCTGCGAAACCATTGCTCGATGTCGCCACGATGATCGAGAAAGCTGCGCTCCAGCGCCAGTAGTGGGCCGGTCAGCGCGGTGGTCAGATGAGGAACCATGCCGATCTCACTAAAACCCCCCCCGTGGCGCCGGGCAGGATGGACGGAAATTGCGGTCGATTTTACACGGCCCGCGGCGCCATGCCGTTTCGCCACCGTCAACACCGAATGGACGCGCGACACCGGCCCTGCCTTACACCGCCGGCGCGGACAGAGGTCGCGACGATCAGGCGGCCACACGGAAACGCGCGACGACGCGCACACCGCGCCCATCAGGCAGGTTTTCGGCGTGCAGCGCGCCGCCGTGAAATCCAGCGATGAGCTGTGCCACATACAGGCCGAGGCCAAGATGCGGCTCGTCGCCGCCTTCGCCGCTGCGCCCCGAGACCATCGAATCGAACAGTTTGCCCTCCAGCGCCGCCGGCAGTTGCGGGCCGTAGTTGACGACCGCGAGTTCGGCGCCGCGCTCGTCAAAGGCCAGCGAGATGACGATCGGGGTGCCGGCGCGCGCGAAATCGACGGCGTTGTCGACCAGCTTGTCGAGCATCTGCGCGGCCAGATCGGGCGCCCCGCGCACCCACACTGGATACGCCGGCAGGCGTTCGTCGAATTGCTGCTGCGGGCGGGCGAGGCGGTAGCCGCCGACGCACTCGGCGACCACCGCGCGCAGGTCGAAACGCTCCACTTCGGTGGTCGCCAAGGCCTGCTCCATGCGCGTCGCCTCGCTCATGCGCGCAAGGATGCGGGTCAGGCGATGCAAACCCGCGTTGGCGCGGTCGAGATAAGTTTGCGCGCCCTCCGGCAGGGTATCGAGCGACAGATTCTCGAGTGACGAGCGCACCACCGCCACCGGCGTGCGCAACTCGTGCGAAAGCCGGCTGGCCATGGTTTCGAGGTAGCCGTGATGCTGCGCGAGGCGCCCCAGCAGACGCGAAAAGCTGCGCGACAGATCGCCCACCTCGTCGCCAGCGCGCGAGGCGGCGGCCAGATCGGTGATGCGACCGCGCGCGTCGATGGCGTTTTCAGCCTCGTCGCGCAGGCGGCGGATGCGCCACGACAGGCGCGTCGCAAAGCCGAGCACCACCACCGCGGCAATGGCAACGCCGGTGAAGGTGAGCAACACCAGACGCGCCACCGCACGATCGCGCACCGAGGCAATCGCCTGCGTGCTCTCCTCGACGACCACCGCGCCGAAAACACGGTCAGCCGCCCATACCGGCTGCGCCGCGGCCACCACACTCAGCCCACTCGCGCCCACCGGCCGCACCCACGAGGTGGTGGCACCGAAGAAGGCGTTCTGCACGCCTTGCGCGCTGGGCGGTGTGACCTCGCTTAGTTGCGCCGCCAAGTCCTCGCGTGACGCCCCCAGGCCACCGCCGACGCGCCGCCAAAGGCGGACCAACCAATCCGCTTCCTGGTGGGCGTTCTCCGGCAGCAGATTGCCGACACGCGCCACCACCTCGAGATTGCGGTCGACCACCCAGATGCGCGCGGTGCTGCGCTCGAGGCCACGCAGAATCGCCGCCACCTCGCCCGCGCCATCGAGGGCACGGGCTGCCGGTCTCGGCACCGCAAAGGGCGGCGACGCTGGCGGCAAGTCGGGCATGCTCGAAATCGCCAGATCAAGCACCTGTTCGTTGGGCAGGATGGAATCGGCGACGCTTACTGCACTGCTCGGCGTAGCCACCCCGGCAAACAATTGCGGGCGCTCGTGCAGCGCTGTGGCCACCGCGCGCGCCGTGGCCACCATCGCCTGGCGCTGACCGTCGATGAGGAACCGCTCCATTTCCTGCACATGCAGATAGCCTGCCCACGGCAGCGCAAGCAGCGGTAAGGCGATGAAGGCAAGCTTGGAGCGCAGCGACAGGCGCGGCAGGGTCATGAGGCTTCGGGCGGCGGAAAATCGGGGTCGCGCCGACTATAGCACCGGTGCTGCGGCTCAAACGCGCGCGCCGAAAAAGCCCTTTTTCTGCCCGTTTTCCCGATGATCGCTGCATTACGCTTGGCGTTCGCGTGACGTTCGCGGGCGCCCTGCGCAGTGCAGAATGCAGCGCGATCGCAACGACGCGCGGTGGCGACACCCCTTTTGCCCGATTTATCAACGAAATTGGTCGCAGTCATGGTAAAAAACAGGCCACGACAAAGACATCCAGTATTCGGGAGGCACTGCCCATGACGACGACCCACGCCATCACCTTTACCGGCGAATTGCTCGACGGTTTCGAGCGCGCGGAGGTCATGGCGCGTTTCGCGGCGCGATTCGGGCTCAAAGGCGCACAGGTGGACAAAGTCTTCTGCGGCCAGCCCGTCACCCTCAAGAAGGGGCTCGACGAAGCGAAGGCACGCGCCTACGTGAAAACGCTCAACGAACTGGGGATGCGCACCGTATCGAGCAGCCCATTCGATGTCACCGAATCGCCCAAAGCGCCCGGCTATAGCATCCTTTTCGACGGCAGCGTGGTGGCCGGCCATGACCGTGAAGCGGTCAAGCGCACCGCTGCGCAACGCCTCAAGTTCAGTGATGCGCAGCGCGACCGCCTGTTTTCCGGCGACGAAGTGACAATGAAGCGCGGCTTAGATGAAGAGAAGGCTCGGCACTACGTCAAGACCCTGCGACTGATGGGCATGAACGCGCGCGTCGAACCGCCGCTGCCCGAGCCCGCGACCACGGCGGCCCCTGCCCCCGCGCCAGCGGCGACATCCGCGCCAGAGGCGGCACGCACGCCGGAATCGACACCCACGCCGGAACCAACGCCAACACCTAAACCCGTTGTGAAAGCGGCATCCACCGCGAGCGGCGATACGCCGGCGAGTGCAAGCGACAAGGCGGAAGGCGCCGCCCCGAAACCCCACATCGCACCCAAAAAAGCTGCGCGGGATGATAAGGAACTCAGCGAAGCGGAGGCCAGCCTCATGGTGACGCAGTTCAGCCCCGTTCCGGCCTACGATATGGAGAACACCTTCCACAGTAGTTCGACGCTCGACGCGGCAGCCACCGGCGGCGCGGGCAATGATGGCGACGCCGCGCTGCACGAGGCGCTGCGCGATTCTCCGCTCGCCAAGCCGGCGCCACCCCCCGCGGAAGCCGCTCCGGCAAGCGCCGCCAAGACCGCCGACACCGGCAAGAAAGACAACATGATGGCGACGGTGGTCAATGCCGACGCGCTCAAGGACTACGAAGACGCGCTGGCCGACGATCCGTCGATCGACGCGCTGCGTGCCGAGCACGACCCCGCACCCAAAAAGACAACGCCCGAAGCGGCCGCGGATGCGATCAAATCCGCCGCCGCAGATGCGGGCGCGGCGGCCGCGACCACGGGCGTGGACCTTGCCTCCACCGGAGCAAAGTCAGGCGACACGTCCACTGCTGAAAAAGAAAGCAACGCCAAGGCCACGACGAACGTCGACAAGCGCGACGCCGCCTCGCCGGTACATGAGCAGGATACGGTACTTGCCGAGCTGGACACGGGTCGCGACGCCAAGCCCGCCGCAGCGACATCGCCACCGCCAGCGGCGGAGCCGGAAGCGAAGAAGTCCAGCCACACCCTGCTGGTCGTGCTCATCGTGATCGCTGCCGCGGCCGCGGCCTGGCTGCTGTTGTCGACCTGATCGCACAGCCGGCCGGCAAGGCGCAAGGCCGGTTTCAAGCCGCCACTGGTGCCACGCCGACGGCGGCTGGATCCGGCCGGCGCCAGTGGTTTCGTTCTTAGGCCCGCCAGCGATAGCCGGCGCCATACACGCTCTCGATTCGATCGAAGCCGGCGTCGAGCGCGGCGAATTTCTTGCGGATGCGCTTGACATGCGAGGTGATGGTGCCGTCGTCCACCACCAGCTTGGCGTCGGTCATGAGCTGGTCGCGGCTCTTCACATGGCCGGGATGGCGCGCCAGCGTATGCACCATCCAGAACTCTGTAAGCGTCAGTTCCACCGGCTGCCCGCGCCAGCTCGCCGTCAGGCGATTGCTGTCCAGCACCAGCGCGCCGCGCTCGATCGGCGCCGCCTGGGTCGTCGCATCGCCGAGCACATCAACCCGCCGGAACAGCGCGGCGACGCGCGCCAGCAGGTGCGGCAGGCTGATGTCCTTGGTCAGATAGTCGTCGGCACCCAGACGCAGCCCGGACACCACGTCGAAATCGCTGTCGCGCGCGGTGAGGAAGATGATCGGCAGGCGCGGCGACAGCGCACGTAACTCGGCACACAGCGTGAAACCGCCTTCGGGCTCGTCGCCCAGGCCGATATCGACGATCGCCAGATCGGGCAGGCGGTTGCGAAAGGCTTCAAGCGCGCGTGGGCGATCGGCATAGCCCGACACCTCGTAGCCCTGACGCGTAAACGCGTCGGCGTAATTTTCGCGGATGGCGGTTTCATCTTCGACGATGGCAATGCGGCGTCCCATGGGGATTACTTTATCGCGAAAGCCCCATGCGCCTCACACCCATTGGCGAAGGTCAGATTTTCGCCACAATTGATCGCCAATTCGCCCGTATCGGTGCCGCATGCGGTCCGCTTCGCCGGTTTCAATGACGCCATCGCTCATTGAAACCCGAGAACGCCATGACTCCCGCGCCAACCACTTTCCGCCACGGCTTCCGCGAAATCCTCGATCTGCTCGCCCGACTGTTGGTGATGTTCTTGACCGGTCTCGGCGTGAGTGTGGCGCTTGGCGGCCTCGTGCTGCTGCTCGCCGGACCGGCCGCTGCCGCGGACGACGACGCGGTTCAGCAAGGCACGTTGCTGTTTGCCGGCGCGGGCGACGGCGACCCCGCCGCCGCGCCGCTATTGCATACCGACGTGCGCCTCGATGTGAGCGGGCCGATCGTGCGTGCCCGCGTCGTGCAGCGCTTCCGCAATCCTTCGGATGACTGGCGCGAGGGCGTGTATGTGTTTCCACTGCCGGAGAACGCCGCCGTCGACCGCATGCGCATCCGCATCGCCGACCGCCTCATCGAAGGCGAGGTGCAGGAGCGCGAACAGGCCCGCGCCACCTACGAGCAAGCCAAGCGCGAGGGCAAGCGCAGCGCGCTGGTGTCGCAACAACGCCCAAACATGTTCACCACGCGCGTCGCCAACATCGGGCCGCGCGAGGAGATCCGTGTCGAGATCGAATATCAGCAGACGCTCGACTACGACACCAGCGCGGGCGCCGGCCACTACCGCCTGCGTTTTCCGATGGTCGTAGCGCCGCGCTACATTCCCGGCCGGCCGATCGCCGACGAGGAATCGGGCACGATCACCGGCACCGACACGGTGCCCGACGCCGCCGCCATCCTGCCGCCGATGCTGCTGCCCGATGAATCCGCCCCGCTGTTCAACCCGGTCAGCCTGAACGTTTATCTCGATGCCGGCGCGCCGATCGAGGCGGTCAGCAGCCCCCATCATCGCGTGCGCATCGACACCCTCAAGTCCTCGGTCAGACGCATCCGCCTGAGCGAGGGGCGCACCCCGGCCAACCGAGACTTCGTCCTCGAATGGACGCTCGCCGTGGGCAGCGCGCCACGGGCCACGCTGTTCGTCGAACCGGGCAAGTCTGACGGCGGGCGCGACTACGCGCTGCTCATGCTCACCCCGCCCGCGCCCGAACACATCGGCCAGCGTCTGCCGCGCGAGGTGGTGATGATCATCGACACCTCGGGCTCGATGGAGGGCGAATCGATCGAGCAGGCGCGCGCTGCGGTGGCACTGGCGCTCGCGCGGCTGGCGCCCGAAGACCGCTTCAACGTGATCGAATTCAACGCTCTGGCAAGCGCGCTGTTCGACGCCGCGATGCCCGCCACGCGCGCCAATCGCGACCAGGCCGTGCGCTGGGTGGAAGGCTTGCAGGCCGAGGGCGGCACCGAGATGGCCGCCGCGCTCGACCTCGCCCTCGACGGCCGCGAAGATGCGCAGCGCGTGCGCCAGATTATTTTCGTCACGGACGGCGCGGTCGGGGACGAGCAGCAATTGTTCGGACTGATCAACCAGCGCCTCGGCGACTCGCGCCTGTTTACGGTGGGCATCGGCGCGGCGCCGAACAGCCATTTCATGCGCAAGGCAGCGCAACGCGGGCGCGGCAGTTTCACCTACATCGGCAAGGTCGAGCAGGTGCAGGCGCGCATGTCGGCGCTGTTCGCCAAGCTCGAAGCGCCGGTGCTCAAGAACCTGCAGATCGACTGGCCCGCAGGAAGCAATGCAGACAGCACACCGACGCCGTTGCCCGATCTGTACCTCGGCGAACCGCTGGTGGTGGCCGCCGCGCTCGATCGCGTCGCGGGCGGCGAGGTGCAACTCAGCGGCGATGCCGGCGGCGTTCGCTGGACGAGCACGCTGGCGCTGGATGACGCCAATCCCGCCATCGGCGTCGGCACGCTGTGGGCGCGGCGC
>CBDULG010000151.1:0-7396 GCA_965367985.1 uncultured Rhodocyclaceae bacterium | reverse complement strand
CGTCATCGCTCGCCACGGTTTCTTTACGTGCCGTTGAGTCCCGCTTTGACGAGCCGTCGGCCACGTGCGCCCGATGCGTGTGCTCGGCCTTGCCGGCCTGTTCGCTTGCTTCGGCGTCAGTGCGAGTCGCTGCGGACGAATTGCGTCGCGCAATTCGTTGCTCGCCACGTATCGATGGCGCGTCCGCGAGGAAGTGATCTCGTTTCCAAGAGACAGCGCGTCGAAATCATATTGGTGTCGCCAAGCCGCATGTTGGGTGCCCCCCATACGCGTCACTTCAGAAATCGTGCGCGTTTGCCGTGAAACCTTGTGGTGTATGCACGTCGGCTGGACCGATACCGGCTTGCCGGCATCTTGGGCGCGGCGCTCAGGGTTGCATGGAGGAACGGGATTGATCGACAGTGAATTTCCCATCCTGGTGGCAACGGATTCCAGCGCGGACAGTGCGCTGGTGTCGACCATTCTCAATAACGCAAGCCCCAATCTGACCGTCTGCAACGACGAAGGCCGAATCTTCGCCTGCTTCGAGCGGCACGAACCCTGCGTGCTGGTGGTCGCCTTCCGCGAACTCGCGCATGCCCGGCGGTATTACGAGCGTCTTTGCGCGCAACATGCGCGGGGCCAAGCGTTCGAGCACCGTAGCGTGTTGCTGTGCAGCACGGACAACGTCGGACATGCTTTCGCGTTGTGTCGTGACGGTGTCTTCGACGACTACGTCCTGTTCTGGCCCATGGTCCACGACGCACGCCGCCTGCCAATGTCGGTGCTGATCGCGCAGCGTGCGGTGGCGAGCAGCCACTTCGTTGCGCCGCGGTCACGGACGGTAGCCGCCGCCGAGCCGCCGGCGCAGCACATACCCACGCCGGAACCTACCATCGAAGCCGCGTCGCCACCGCCGGCGGCCGCTGACCGCGTCGAGGAATCCGCCGATGACGCTGCATATTTCAGTCTCGACGATACGGTTGAATCGCACGATCGCGACGATGCGCCGCCGCACACGCCTGCGCGCCCGAGGCTACTCGTCGTCGACGATGACGTGTTCCAGTGCAAGTTGCTGGCCAAGCTTCTTCCCCCCGACGCGTACGAGCTTTCCTTTGCGCACAGCGCAGCGGAGGCATTCGTCGCGCTGCGCAAGTCGCGGCACGATCTGATCCTCATGGACGTGGTGTTGCCCGATCTGGACGGGGTGGAGATTACCCGGCGCCTGAAGGCGCAGTTGCAGTACGCCTCACTGCCGATCGTGATGATTACCGGCCACAGTGACCGGCAGGTGGTCGCGGAGAGCTTGCGCGCGGGTGCCGCCGATTTCATCGTCAAGCCCTTCGATCGGCCGACCCTGTGCACCAAGGTAAACAAGTATCTCAGGACATAACCGGAAGATGTCGTGGCGCCCCGTTGCGGCGTGGTGCAATCCCAGGGCGCTGGCGGCGGCGCACGGCAAACCTCGGTGATCCCGGCGTCTTCGCGTGCATGCGCTGCGTCGCAGAGGCCCGCTTGAAATGCGCCGCATGAAAAGGAAGAACGCGATGAGCGAGCAAACGTCAGCCGAACCTATTTCCACCATGCCCGTGAAGACGATCGTCTTGCTCTACATCGTCGTGTCGGGCCTCTGGGTGCTGCTGTCGGACCGGCTCATCGTCGCACTCATCGAAGACCTGGACCTCCGCAGTTGGGTAGCCACTGGCAAGGGCTGGGCCTTTGTCGTCGGATCCGCCGGCCTGCTGTATTGGCTCATGCGTCGTATGGTGGCCAGACTCATCGCAGAGGCTCAGCGCGCGCGTGCCGAAGAGAGCCGATTCCGGCGCCTCATCGATGCAGCTCCGGCAATCATTTACGCGCTGGAGCCGGGCGAGGGCGGTTTTCGCCCGGTTTTTGCCAGCGACAACATCGAACGCCTGCTCGGTTACTCGGTTAGCGAAGCGCTCGAACCGGGGTGGTGGTCCGCCGGTCTGCACCCCGACGACCGTGAAGCCGCGCTGGCGGAATTTGCCACGCTCGGTGATGTCGGCCTCATCCAGCACCAATACCGTTTCGCGCACAAGAACGGGCATTACGTCTGGACTTTTGACGAATTGCGTCTGGTGCGCGATGCCGCGGGCCGGCCGAAAGAGGCTATTGGTGCATGGATTGACATCACCGAGCGGCGGCAGGCCGACGAGACGGCACTGCGCTGGAAGCGAGCGTTCGAGATGTCGACACTCGGCGTTGCGATCCACGATGTCAGGAGTAATACCTTCATCCAGGTCAATCCGGCGTTTGCTGGCCAACTCGGCTACAACGCGGACGAGTTGGTCGGCAAGCCGATTCTCGAAACCTACACGCCCGAGGCGCACGCGCTGATCGCGTCGCGTCTTGCCCAGGCCGACGAGACCGGACATGTCAGCTTCGAAACCGAGCATGTGCGCAAGGATGGTAGCCGGCTGCCGGTGGTGGTGCGGGTTGCCGCGCTGCATGACCCGGCGGGCCAGCTCAAGGCGCGCTTCGCTTATGCGGCTGACATCACGGATCGAAAAAAGACCGAACACCAGCTTCGCAAGCTCACGCTCGCCATGGAGCAGAGCCCGCAAAGCATTGTGATAACCAACCGGAAGGGAGACATCGAATACGTGAATGCCGCGTTCGAACGCTCTTCGGGCTATATGCGAAACGAAGTCTACGGGAAGAATCCGCGCATCCTGCAGTCTGGAAAAACGCCACGTGAAACATATGCCGGGCAGTGGCAGGCACTGGTACGCGGAGAAACCTGGCGCGGGGAGTTCATCAATCGGACAAAGGACGGACGCGAGTACTGCGAGCAGGTCGTGATTTCGCCGATTCGCGATCCGGAGGGGCGCATAACGCACTATCTTTGCTTCAAGGACGACGTTAGCGAACTCAAGGCGCTGAATGCCGAACTCGATGCGTATCGCGTGGATCTTGAAGCACGTGTCCAGGAACGCACGACCGAACTGGTCGCCGCAAAACAGGCCGCTGAAGTCGCCAATCGCGCCAAGAGCGACTTCCTCGCGGGCATGAGTCACGAAATTCGTACGCCAATGAACGGCGTGATCGGCCTGGCCGACGTGTTGCGACATTCGAATCTTTCCGTCGATCAGATCGATCTGGTCGACACGATGCGGGAATCGGCGGCAAGCCTGCTGCGAATCATCGACGACATCCTGGATCTGTCCAAGATCGAGGCGGAGCGACTCGAACTGGCGTGCGAGCCAGTGGCACTGCGCCGGGTCGTCGAGAGCATCGCCGACATGCTGCACCCCCTGGCATCCCGAAAACAGGTGGAACTGACCGTCTTCGTCGATCCGGCGTGTCCGGAGCAGGTACTCAGTGACGAAGTGCGTTTGCGCCAGATACTCACCAATCTGGTCGGAAACGCGATCAAGTTCTCGGCGCGGCCGTACCGTGGTGGCAGGGTCTCGCTGCGCGCCGTCGCCGTTGGCGAAGGGCGCCTGCAAATCACCGTTTCCGACAACGGCATTGGCATAAGCGAAACGGTGCTTGCAACACTGTTTACGCCGTTTTCCCAAGGCGAGGCGTCCACAACCCGGCGCTATGGCGGCACCGGTCTCGGACTGGCAATTTGTAAACGGCTTGTGTCGCTGTTCAATGGTTCCATCAATGTCACCAGCATGGCGGGAAAGGGTTCGGAGTTCACGGTGAATTTGCCGCTCACTTGTCTGCCGGCCGAAGCGGCGGACTCGAAAGCGACCGTGCTGGCGGGCGTCAGTTGCTATGTCAGTGCCGACGAAGACGTGCGGGCGGCTGACTGGATGCGCTATCTGACCCATGCCGGCGCAACCGCCAGGTCATATCAAAGCTTTGCCGAGGTCGTTCATGCGTTCACCGTCGATGCTGCGGAAACGCGCGTGGTGGTGACCAATCTTGTACCCGCCAGCGATAGTCTGGACTGGATCAAGGCGGCCTTTGGCGCGACCGATGCGGGCTTTGTCGTCATCGGCCGCGGGGCGCGGCGCGCACCGCGGCTCCAGTTCGATCGTGTCGTCGCGCTGGATGGTGACGCCATGCATCGGGACAGCTTCGTCGAGGCAGTGGCAATGGCCGCCGGTCGTGCTGATGCAACGCCGTACCGCCGGGCAACAACTGTGCGTGACAAGGGCGGTGTTCCCACACTCGCCGAGGCCGCCGCGGCGGGGCGCCTGATTCTCGTCGCTGAGGACGACCCCGTAAACCAGAAGGTGATACGGCGCCAGCTCGCGCTGCTCGGGCTGGCATGCGAGATTGCAGTGAACGGTGCCGACGCGCTGCAGCAATGGCGCAGTGGGCGCCATGCGCTGCTGTTGACTGATCTGCATATGCCGGAGATGGACGGTTACGCACTCACGCAAAGCATTCGGCGCGAAGAAGCGAAGGACGGACGCTTTCCGATCATTGCCCTGACGGCAAATGCACTGAGTGGAGAAGATGCGCGCTGCGCGGCGGCGGGCATGGATGACTATCTGTCGAAACCCGTGCAGATCGAAACGCTGCGCGGCGTGCTAGCCAACTGGCTGCCTGAGCAAACCTTGCAACCGGCCTCGCCGGGCGCCGTTCGCGGCACAACGCATCCACCGTCAGAGCAGATGCCGACGCTCGACACGGCGGTGCTTGCGCAACTGGTCGGCGACGATCCCGAGGTCATCGGCGAGCTTCTCCAGGATTTCCTCAGGTCGGCGTCCGAGGCGGGGCGCGAAATCAGCTCGGCATGCGCTGCGTCAGCCTGGCAAGAGGTCGGCAAGGTTGCCCATCGCCTCAAATCGTCGTCACGCTCGGTCGGCGCGATGGCGCTCGGCGAGCTCTGCGCGCTACTCGAAGAAGCGGGAAAGTCGTCCGACGGCAAGGTGATCGAAGCGTGCATGCCGGATCTCGAGAACGCGCTGATGCAAGTCTTTATCGCCATCGGCCAGCGTCCCAACGGAATCAGTAGCGCTTAGCAAGTGACGTTCATTGCCGGCCCCGGGCGAGGGCGGCGCGGGAGCGTGCCGCCGCCCGAGCGCAGGCGCGGCGGGCATGATTGCTCGCCGCAGTTTTTTCACGCGCGATCGAGTCCGGCCTTGATCAGCCCGTCTTCCAGGTAAGCACGATCGCCCGCGCGGCGCAGCGGATTGACCAGCATGACCCATTGCAGTGCCTCGCCCGATCGCGGCTCGCGTCCGTAGGTGATGCGGTTACGGAAGGTCTGCTTGAACAGATGCAAATGCTTTCGCGCCGCGTCGTCGCGGCCCATATGCGCGTAGGCGGCGGCAAGGTAGGCGTGCACGTCGGTGGCGACGTCGGTTGCCTTGAGCGCGAAGTCGATCGCCTGTTCGAGGTTTCGGGCGTAGAAATGCGGCGTGCTGGCGAAGGCAAAATACCAGTCGTCGTGAAAGGGGTTGAGGCGCATCGCCAGCGCCGCGCGCTCGATGCCCCGCTCGGGCCGCCCGAGACAGGCATCGGACAGCGCACATTGCACGAGATTGTCGGCGTCGTTGGGATTGAGTGCTTCGGCGCACTCGAGATGCCGTTCGGCGCGCTCGTACTCGCGTCGATACAGCAGCACGCGGCCAA
The DNA here is from genome assembly GCA_965367985.1 of uncultured Rhodocyclaceae bacterium. Classification (GTDB taxonomy): domain Bacteria; phylum Pseudomonadota; class Gammaproteobacteria; order Burkholderiales; family Rhodocyclaceae; genus Nitrogeniibacter. Next base: position 1,855 of record CBDULG010000151.1, on the reverse strand, counting down.
GCACGAAGTGGGTCACCGGGTCGCTGTCGTCGAGTTGCGCGCCGCGCCGCGCATGTTCGAAGGCCTCGCGCGGGGTTTCGTCCCAACGCTCCCAAGCCGAGCAACTCCACTCATTGAAGTAGGTCAGCGAAAGCCCCGAGTGGGCGCGTGCAAAACTGGCGTCGACTTCCAGCGCGTGGCGAAACAGCACGCGTGCGCGCGCGTGGCTCTCGGGCGTGGCGCGCTGCAGTTCGGCAAGCCCGCGCAGCCAGCAGTCGTAGGCCTCGAGGCTTTCGAGCGGCTTGCCCGCGCTCTTCCGGAGCCGTTCGTTGTCGATGCGCACCGCCAGCGCGGTGGCGACGCCGCGCGCGATTTCGTCCTGCGCGGTCAGCACCGCCTCGGGCTCGAGATCGTAGTGATGCGACCACAGCACGTGGCCGTCGCCGGCATCGATCAACTCGGCGCCGATGCGCAACAACGCTGCGGTGCGGCGCACGCTTCCGGTGAGCAGATAGCGCACGCCGAGCCGTTCGCCGATCTCGCGCGGCGTACCGCCGACGTCCGCCGCGCCAAACGAGGAATGTGCCGCCATGATCTGCACCGCACGAAAACGCGACAGTTCACGGATGACGTCTTCGGTGAAGCCGGCCGCGAAGTAGCCCTGCTGCGGGTCGTCCGACAGATTGGTAAACGGCAGCGCGGCGAGCAGCGGCGGTGCGCTCGGCGCGCCTTGTGTGGTGGGTGCACGCTGCGCGCGGATGCGCCGGCGCAAGGCGTCGGTGTCGGCCGAGGGCGGTACACCCAGCGCAGCATGCAAGGCCTCGCGGCAGCGCTCATATTGCGCCATTGCCGAACCGAGCGCGCCGCGATCGAGATGCAGTTGCATGAGGCTTTGGTGCGTCGGCTCCGAGGCCGGATCGATGTCGAGCAGGCGTTCGCCAAGTGCGGTCGCCGCGGCGACATCGCCGGCCGCGCAATGTTTGTCGAGCAGTTCGCCCAGCGCGGCCATTGCGCGCCGCGACAGGCGCTGGCCTTCGATACGGCGCCACTCGTCGAAGGGCGTCTCGTCGAGCGTGAAGCCTCGCAGGAGTTCGCCGTTGAAGATTCGTGCGGCGTTTTCAAGTGCTTCGGAAGTGCCGTCATCGAGCGCCGCTTCGAGTCGCGCGGCATCGACGTCTACACGGTCGGGGTTGAGCCGCAGGCCGTCCGCGCACGACTCGACGATCTCGCCGGTGTCGTCGTTGAGCGCCTTGCGCAGTTGCGCGAGCGCCTGGCGCAGGCTGCCGCGCGCCTGTTCCGGCGCACTGCGCGGCCACAGCAGATCACACAGGCGCTCGCGCGTCAGCAGGGTGCCCGGGCGCAGGGCAAGCACGGCCAGCAATGCCGACGTCTTGCGCCCCGCCAGCGTGACCGGGGCGTCGGCGCGGGATACGGTGAATCCGCCGAGCAGGCGGATGTCGATCGTGTCGGCGCCGGTCATCGTCGTCGATCCGCGCAGGGACGGATGCACGCGCCCGGTGGGCGCAATGCCCGGCATTCATTCTGCGCGCCAGTTTCCAAACACATGGACACGCTCCCTCGTCACAATGGACGACACTGTGCAACGCCACCGTTGCGAATCGTCGGGGCGTCTTCAAGTTCGACCCGCCCGATTTGGCGGCAGTTCGCGACAGCGCGGCGCGCAATGCGGAGCTCGGTGCCCCGCGCTGACCAGTCCATCGTAAGCTATGCCCGCATCGATGAAAACCGGCCGGATGATCGAACACTGGAATACAAATGACAGACACCCCGCCTGCCCGCCCGTCGAAGGAGGACATTGCGCGATTGCCGGGCTTCGAAGGATTGCCGCCCGCGCGCATTCACCTTGTGACCAGCC
>CBDULG010000150.1:0-7430 GCA_965367985.1 uncultured Rhodocyclaceae bacterium | reverse complement strand
AATCGAAGCTGACGCCTCGACGTAATGTGTTGTTGGTGGTCATCCTCTTGGTGGCGGTGGCGGTGGCGGTGGCCTTGGCTGCGCCGGCAAGGGCGGATGCGCCAGGCGCGCGCGCGCTGCTCGACGGCCGCGTGTTCGTCGGCAAGATCGGTGCGAAGGGCGATCCCGACACCGCCGACGAACTGCATTTTCGCGACGGGCAGTTCTGGTCGGAGCGGTGCATCCAGTGCGGCTTTCAACCGGGACCTTACGAGGCGCGCAAGGTCGGTGACACGATTCATGTTCGCGGCCGGCTCTCCGGCGACGGCGGCACCTTCGACTACGAAGGCACGATCGTCGGCGATGTCGCGCAGATGGACATCAAATGGCGTAAAGAGCGCTGGTACTGGACGATCGAGCGAGATCGGGAATTCGCCGGTGTCCTGCAGCCCGAAAATCAGGCGATGGCGGTCAAGGCGGCTTTCAGCACCGCGGCCAGCGTGACGCCGGAGCAGCTTGCGCAATGCCTGCCGTGATGCACTGGCGCTACGCCGCGCTGCTCGCGACGTACGCGGTGCTGCTGATCGGCGGGGGCTATATTGGCAACGCGTTGCTCGACGTGGCGGGCATCGAAATCCGGCCGTCCACCGAGCCGCGCGTGCACATGATGATCATGACGACGGCGGCCGTCTTTGCGATTGCTTCCGCGATACCGTTCGTGCCCGGCGCGGAAATCGGCTTTGCGTTGCTGCTTCTGTTTGGGCACCAGCTAGCGCCGCTGGTTTACGTGAGCATGGTCGCGGCGCTGTTGTTTGCCTATGTTGCCGGGCGGCTGGTGCCGCTGAACACCGTGGCCGGTGTGTTTCACTTCTTCGGGCTGAGGCGTGCGCGTGATCTGGCCGCGCGACTGAGCACGATGGCCCCCGCGGAAATACCCGCGATGCTGGCGCAGGGCGCGCCGACCCGCATCGTGCCGTGGTTGTTGCGTCACCGCTACGCGGCGCTGGTTATCCTGTTCAACCTGCCGGGAAATTCGCTGATCGGTGGTGGCGGCGGAATTGCGTTTGCGGCCGGCTTGAGCCGGCTGTGCTGGTTCCCCGCGTATGTGCTGGCGGTGCTCATCGCGGTCGCGCCGGTGCCGCTGTTTTTCTATTTTGCGCGGTGATGCCGGCCGCCCGCGCCCCGCGCGATGATGCGCGCATGCTGTGCCGCACGCCCACACCGGGCAAGCAGCCGGTGTCGATTCCCGCGTGGAAATATCGCGTCGTGCGCGAGGCGCTGCTGACGATCGTACCCGCTACGCCGCCGGGAATTGCCGCCAAGGCGTTGCCGGACCGGGTTGCCGCCGTGCTACCGCGTGATTTATTCGCGCGCCTCGGTTCGGTGTCCTGGCATGTGACGACGGTCCGATTGAACATGGAAGTCGATGGCGAGCTGCAACGCGTGGCGAAGCTGCGGCCCCTGCATGTGGTACGCGCCGCGGCGCGCGACGATCTTGCGGTGCGCCCGGTCGCGGCCGGGGATCATGCGCGCTGGCTGGCGATGCGCCAGGCCTTGTTCGACGATCTCGATGACGCTTACCACACCGCCGAAATGGCGCTTTACGCGTCTGCCAGCGACAAGACCTGTCTGCTCGCCGAGGCGGGCGGGCAGTGCGTGGCCTTCGCCGAATTGTCGCTGCGCAATGTGGTCGATGGCTGCCTGTCGAGCCCGGTGGGTTACGTCGAGGGCATCTTCGTGGTGCCCGAGGCCCGCGGCAGGGGCGTTTCGCGCGCTCTGATGGCGCACGCTGTGGCGTGGTTCAAGAAGCATGGTTGCAGCGAAATGGCGACCGACACCCTCGCCGGCGATACCGCCGCGCAGGAATTCCATCGCCGCATGGGCTTTGCCGAAACCTACCGCATCGTGCAGTTTCGGCAGCCGCTTGATGACTTCGGGAGACGGAAACGGAATGCGTAAATCGGGACCTGGCGGACTGGTCTACTCGACCGAAACGGGGCGCACCTGTCCGGTGTGCCGAAACGCGCTCGATGCCTGTGTGTGCGCGTCGCGTGCGGCCACGGTGGCCTCGGGCGACGGCGTGGTGCGCGTCAGCCGCGAGAAGGCGGGGCGCGGTGGCAAGGTGGTCACCGTGGTGCGCGGCGTGCCGGTCGATGCGCTCGCGCTGGCGATGCTCGGCAAGACCTTGCGCACCGCCTGTGGCGCGGGCGGCACGGTGCGTGATGGAGTCATCGAGGTGCAGGGCGACCACTGCGAGCGCGTCATTGCGCACCTCGAAAAGGCCGGTTACAAGACGAAGCGCGCCGGCGGCTGAAGCGCGCGTGATCGCTCAGGTCGCGGTCGATTTGCGCGCCGGCGCGTGCGCCATGCCGTCCTCGCCCGAGGGCATCAGCAGTACCGGTGTATCGGCGTCTTCGCTCGCTGGCGCGGCCGCCGCCTCTTTTTCTTTCTTTCTGCGCCTGGGCTTGCGAATCACGCGGCCGCCAACGCGCTCGATGCGGTCGATCTGCAGCGTGAGTTCGGCGCCGTAGAGCATGATCAGCGAAACGTAGTACACCCAGATGAGCACGATCGCCAGCGAACCCGCGGCGCCGAAGGTAGCCGATACGTTGCTGCGGCCCATGTAGACCCCGATGCCCCATTTCCCCAGTTCGAACAGCAGGGCGGTGCTCACGGCGCCAATGACCAGCGCGCGGTGATTGAGTTTTTGCGGCACCAGCAGCCGGTAGAGAATGGCAATCATGGTCGCCGTCAGGATCAGCGTAATGCCGATCTGCAACAGGGTGGCGAGCCACAGCAGCGCCTCGAAACCGCGCGTCGCGTACTCGCTGAATGCGGCAATCGCGGTACTCGCGACCAGCGACACCATGAGCAGGAAGCCGACCCCGATGATGATCGTGAGGCCGCGCAGCCGCAGACGCAGCTGCTTGATGAAGGCGCTGCGATTGCTGGCGCGCGGGCCGAAGATTGCCTCGAAGGCATTGGCCATCTGCATGAATAAGCCGGTGGCGCCAATCAGCATGGCGCCGACGCCGATGACGGTTGCCATCCCGCCCTGGCCGGAATCGTGACTGGCGGCAATCATGCGCTGGATCAATTGTGCGCCGTCCGGCCCGATCATCGATTCAAGTTCGGCCACGATGCGACCGCTTACCGCCTGTTCGCCGAACACCAGCCCGGCCACCGACACAGCGATGACGAGAATCGGCGCAAGCGAAAAGGCAGAGTAATAGGCGAGCGCGGCGGCGTAGGTGGTGCAACTGTCGCCCGCCCATTTCTTGCCGGCGCGCCAGGGCACGAGCAGGTAGCGCAGAAGGCGGGTGAGGATGATCACGGTCGAGGCGTCCCGTCGAGGATCGGGTGAGGCCCTACTTTACCGTCATTGGCCCGCGTGTTGACCGTCTCAATGGCAAATGGGCCAAGGCGCCTCCGCTGATTGTCACAATTGACTACATTTGCCAAATAGTTGCGCAAACATCGCTGGGCAGACTCCAGTCTCGAAATCGGCTGCATGGCCACACCGGCAGCGAACGATCCAGAGGAGGAGATGGCATGTCAGGTTCCCGACCGCCGGCGGAATGCAACACTTTTCCGCGCTTGCTGATGCATCACGCCCAGGTGCGTCCGAAGCACCCAGCAGTGCGCGAAAAAGAATACGGCATCTGGCAGACCTACTCGTGGGCCGAGGTGGCGCGCGACGTACGCGCCATTGCCTGCGGTCTCGCCGAACTGGGCTTCAAGCGCGGCGACCGCCTGGCGATCATCGGCGATAACCGTCCGCGGCTGTACTGGTCGGTTGCCGCGTGCCAGTGCCTGGGCGGCATCCCGGTGCTGATGTACCAGGACGCGGTGGCCGAGGAGATGGCCTACGTGCTGCAGGACGCCGAGATCAAGTTCGCCATCGTTGAAGATCAGGAGCAGGTCGACAAGGCGCTCGAGATTCGCGAACAGACACCGCTGCTCGAGCATGTCGTTTATGACGATCCGCGCGGCATGCGCCACTACACCGAGACTTTCCTGCTGGGACTCGACGAGTTGCAGGCCATGGGTCGCGAGCACGACAAGAATCAGCCTGATTTTCTCGACGGCGAAATCCGCAAGGGCCAGCCCGATGACATCTCGGTGATGCTGTATACCTCGGGCACCACGGGCAAGCCGAAAGGCGTGTGCCTGACCCACCACGGCTTCATCGAATCGGCGGCGGGCGGTTGCCAATTCGACAATCTCACCGCCGACGAGGACATCCTCTCCTACCTGCCGATGGCCTGGGTGGGCGACCATCTGTTTTCCTACGCGCAGTCGCTGGTCGCCGGTTTCACCATCAATTGTCCGGAATCGGGCGAGACCGTGATGACCGACCTGCGCGAGATCGGCCCGACCTATTATTTCGCGCCGCCGCGCGTCTTCGAGAATCTGCTCACCACGGTGCAGATCCGCATGGAAGATGCGGCCTGGTACAAGCGCAAGATGTTCGATTACTTCATGGAAGTGGCGCGGCGTTGCGGCGCGGACATCCTCGACGGCAAGCCGGTGTCTGGCACCGATCGCGCCCTCTACTGGCTGGGCAACCTGCTGGTGTTCGGCCCGCTCAAGAACGTGCTGGGCTTCTCGCGCATTCGTGTTGCGTACACGGCGGGTGCGGCGATCGGGCCGGATCTGTTCCGTTTCTACCGTTCGATGGGCATCAATCTCAAACAGCTCTATGGCCAGACTGAGACTTGCGCCTATGTGTGCCTGCAGCCGGACGGCCAGATCAAGCTCGACTCGGTCGGCAAGCCCGCGCCGGGCGTTGAGGTGAAGCTGGCCGAGAACGGCGAGATTCTGGTCAAGGGGCCGATGCTGCTTAAGTCCTACTACAAGCGACCGGACGCGACCGCCGAGGCGATCAACGAAGACGGTTACTTCATGACCGGCGACGCGGGCTTTTTCGACGAAGACGGCCACCTCAAGATCATCGATCGCGCCAAGGACGTCGGCAAGCTGGCCAGCGGCGCGATGTTTGCGCCCAACTTTATCGAAAACAAGCTCAAGTTCTTCCAGTACGTGCGGGAGGCGGTGGCCTTCGGCAACGAGCGCGACTTTGTCACCGCATTCATCAACATCGATCTAGAGGCGGTCGGCAACTGGGCCGAGCGGCGCGGCATGGCCTACTCCGGCTACACCGATCTGGCCGCGCAGCCCGAAGTGCTCCAGCTGATTAAGGACTGCATCGAGGAAATGAACGCCGGCCTGGCGTCCGATCCGATGATGAGCGAATCGCAGGTCAAGCGTTTCCTGATCCTGCACAAGGAGCTCGACGCTGATGACGGCGAACTGACGCGTACCCGCAAGGTGCGGCGCAAGTTCATTTCGGAGAAATACGGCGTGCTCGTCGACGCCCTGTATTCCGACAAGACCGAGCAGCACATCGAGACCGAGGTGCAGTACGAGGACGGCCGCAAGGGCAAGGTGTCGGCGGATCTGAAAATCGAAGAGGCGAAGACCTTTGCCTCCACCGCCGCGCAGCCGGCGGCCTGAGGGCAGGAGACACCATGGCACGGGAAATCGGCGACGTCATTCTTGATCTGGAGGGTATTTCACTCTCGTTCGGCGGCGTCAAGGCGCTGACCAACATCAGCTTCGATGTGCGCGAGCATGAAGTCCGCTCGATCATTGGCCCCAACGGCGCGGGCAAGAGCTCGATGCTCAACGTCATCAACGGCGTCTATCACCCGCAGGAAGGCAAAGTCACCTTCCGTGGCGAAGTGCGCGGCACGATGGAGCCCTACACGGCCGCGTCGCAGGGCATTGCGCGCACCTTCCAGAACATTGCCCTTTTCAAGGGCATGAGCGTGCTCGACAACATCATGACCGGGCGCAACCTCAAGATGAAATGCAACTTTCTGCAGCACGCGCTGTTCTGGGGTCCGGCGCAGAAAGAAGAAATCGCGCACCGAAAGAAGGTTGAGGAAGTGATCGATTTCCTCGAAATCCAGGCGATTCGCAAGACACCGGTCGGGCGTCTGCCCTACGGATTGCAGAAGCGCGTCGAACTGGGCCGTGCGCTGGCCGCCGAGCCGTCGATGCTGCTGCTCGACGAGCCCATGGCCGGCATGAACGTCGAGGAAAAGCAGGACATGTGCCGCTTCATCCTCGACGTCAATGACCAGTTCGGCACCACCATCGTGCTCATCGAGCATGACATGGGCGTGGTGATGGATATTTCCGACCGGGTGGTCGTGCTCGATTACGGCAAGAAGATCGGCGACGGCGAACCGGACGAAGTGAAGAACAACCCCGACGTGATTTCCGCCTATCTGGGCACGAGTCACTGACGACGCAACGAAGAAGAAACAAGGAGACTGACAATGGCGTTCTTTTTCGAAGTGCTGATCGGCGGGTTGCTTTCGGGCGTGCTGTACGCGCTGGTGGCGCTGGGCTTCGTGCTCATCTACAAGGCCTCGGGGGTGTTCAATTTTGCCCAGGGCGCAATGGTGTTTTTCGCCGCACTGACTTTCGTCGGCTTCACCGAGGTCCTGCCCGGCTGGACCGGGCTGGAAGAAGGCGGCAGGGCGGTGTTCTGGCTGGCCTTTGTGCTCGCACTGGTGTCGATGATCGTGCTGGGCATCCTCACCGAGAAAATCGTGCTGCGCCCCTTGGTCAGCCAGCCGCCGATCACGCTGTTCATGGCCACCATCGGCCTGACTTTCCTTGTCGAAGGGATCGCCCAGGGCATCTGGGGCGCCCATGTACGCGGACTCAACCTCGGTATTGCCGATGTGCCGATCGAGGCGTTGATGGACAACTTCAACATTCTCATATCGACCTTCGACGTGTTTGCAGCCGTGGTGGGCGGCGTGCTGGTGGGCGCGCTGGCGCTGTTCTTCCAATACACCCGCATCGGCCGGGCACTGCGCGCCGTGGCCGACGATCACCAGGCGGCACTTTCGATCGGCATTCCGCTCAAGCACATCTGGGCCATCGTGTGGAGCGTGGCCGGTTTTGTCGCACTGGTCGCCGGCATGATCTGGGGCGCCCGCAACGGCGTGCAGTTCGCGCTCACCTTTACCGCGCTCAAGGCGCTGCCGGTGCTCATTCTCGGCGGCTTTACCTCGGTGCCGGGCGCGATTGTCGGCGGCCTCATCATCGGCGCCTCGGAAAAGCTCGCGGAAGTGTACATCGGCCCCTTCGTCGGTGGCGGCATCGAATCATGGTTCCCCTACATGCTCGCGCTGGCCTTCTTGCTGGTGCGGCCGGAAGGGCTGTTTGGCGAGAAGCATATCGATAGAGTTTAGGCCCCCACGCTTGGGCTTCGCCCGGCGCTGCCCCCCGAGGGGGCGGCACTCACCTTGGGGCGGCCCGGCGGTGAGTGGGCGGCCCCCACGCTTGGGCGTCGCCCGGCGCTGCGCCCCGAGGGGGCTGACCCCGCCCGACCCCACCTTGGGGCGGCCCGGCGGCGCGGTTGGGCGGGG
>CBDULG010000149.1:0-7431 GCA_965367985.1 uncultured Rhodocyclaceae bacterium | reverse complement strand
GGGGTCACGACTTGAAATCAGACTAATTCGTGATGTCCTAAGCGAAAGTATCGATGCCGTTGCCGAGGTTGGGCGGATTGCTGGCAGGGGTCTGCGGCAATGCCTGTATCAATTGCATGGCCCCTTGCGCCTCGATAGCGAGCGCCTTCTTTAGCACCGTGATCGCCACTGCGTCGCCAGTGTTCGCCTGACTCATGGCGCTAGCAACATCTCCTGCCGGGCTGATGTTCATTGGCTGCTCCTTCAAGTGCGACTAACAAGACGGTTTTCTAACGGCCTGCTGGCGCGAAACTGAAGATCGAGGCGATCATGGAAAAGCGTGGTTGCGACTTGAAAGCCAACACTTATCGAAGGTTTGCTAAAGGCCGTGCTTCACCGAATGTGGCTGAAGCAGCCAACGAAGCGCAAGCGGACTCGTAAAATCGATAATTCGTTGCGACGAGGTCAAGCGCCGAGTAGTCTGCGCGCCAGAATTGACTGCATGTCCCGACGCCCGTCAGCAATCAGGTAGATGATGACCTGATCGTCCAAGATCCGATAGATCACCCGAAAGGGCTTGAACGCGGTTTGACGGTATTCCTTGATGCCCAGCGCCACCAGTTCCTTTGGGTAAGTGCCTCGCGCAGGGAGTCGCGACAGGCTTTCGACGACCTCCAACAGTTGGTCGAGTACGTAGTTGGCGTTTTCGACACAATCGAATTCGCAAATGTAGTCGTGAATCGCTTCCAAATCCTGCTCGGCACCCTCAGTAAGCAGAACTTCATACTTGACGGGTTTTCGGACCATCAGGTCGTCGAGCGTTTGGCGCGCAAGCGCGCGACGACTTCGGCAACGGGTTTCAGCCTGCCAGAGTCTACCTCCTGATTACCCAATGCCAGTATCTTCAGCAAAGCCAGTGTTTCCTGGGTCTGCTCGTACGTGGCTACATCCTGGAGCACGGCCGTGGCTTCACCGTTCTGTGTGATCACCAGGGGCTGGCGGTGCTCGGCGAGCCGCTTCAGCACTTCGGCGGCGTTCGCTTTTAGAAAGCTGATGGGCTTGACTTGGGATGAGTAGCGCACTGCCGTAGTCTCTTGATACCGCGAAGGAACTAAATATAGACTTTATATGGACTAGTCGCAAGGTGTGCAGATGACTTGTTTGTCGCGGCACCGGGACGGCGATGGAAACGCGTGGCCGCGTCTTGAAATCCAACACAAATGATCTCGGCCGTAAGGGGGCGAAACTAGCCCCTGAATTTGCCGGCGACCGCGGTGTGGACTGCTGTCGTTTTACCGGACTGTCCTTTCTGCCGGCAGAGGAACAGCAGGCGGGGGCCGTAGGCAAACTGAATTGATGTTAGTGCAAAGCGGGCGCCGAACGGCGCCCGCTTTGCATTGCATGCGCCAGGCTTCGGCCTCTGCCGTACGCCTTGTCGGGACATCAGGTGTGGGTTTCAGGCGGTAAGATAGTCATGGCTGTTCCCCTGATTGTCCATCCAGCCAAGGTCGTCGAGCGTCGCACGTGTGGCGCCATCGCTGCCCAGGAAGAAGACGATTTCGAGCCCTGCGCCCGGCAGTGTCGCATCGAACTGATCGACCACGCGAATTTCCTCCCCCGTGCCGAATATCCTCACCAGCAGATCGTCGTCGTCCTTGAACAGACCTGCATCGGCCAGGCTCATGCCCTTCAGGGCGAGCACGTCTGTACCGCTCGCCGCCGAGCCCGTGTCGACGATCCGGTCGTTTCCGTCGCCGCTGAAATAGCCGAAGACGTCGGCGCCCGCATCGCTGAAGGTCGTATCGTTCCCCTTGCCGGCGTTGATCACGTGATAGCCGGTGCCGGTGATGATCGTGTCGGTGCCCGCCGTCCCGGAAACGTTGAGCGAAGTTTGATAATTGAGATCGACGGCGTGCGTTGCCACATCGGCAAACGTCAGGCTCAGCAGATCACCGTTGAGTGCGGCCGTCGCGTCGGCCGTGGCGACGATTGAACCCTTCCCCCAGCTCGCCAGCGATACCCCGACATCGCCCCGCCCCTCGAACGAGAAATCGAGGTCCGTGCCGTTACCGCTGACACTCTGTAGGTCCGCGCGCATGGGCAAGGCGCTGATATGGGTGACGTCGTCGGCGGCTTTGCCGTAAGTGATCGAGAACTGGCCACCGTTCGTGGGCAGGAATACAGAATCGTTGGAAAACGCGTACCAATTGCCCACATTTGCAATCTGCTGGCCGCTGTCCACGGTGAGCGCAAATTTTCCTACATCGGTCGATGATACGGTGACGTCCACGCCGCCGGCCGTTTCTTCAATAGTGAGGCTGGCCGCGTTGAACGCATCGACACGTTCGGCCAGGTCCCCGAGGGTGACGAACTCCGCACCGTCGGCCGCGGCGCGCGCGATCACCGTTTCATACATCGCGGTGGTGTAGCCCGGAAACACGTTGTCATCGGGGTTGAAGTCCCAATTGGTCGCGCCGTAGTCGTGCCATGGAAAGACGACGATGGGCGCGCTGCCATGGTCGGTGATTTGCGCATATTCGTCGGCCCACACTGCGCTTGCCTGCGCGGGCGTGAGGCCGAGAAACTCGATCAGCGAGAAATCGAAGGACATGTTCGGGGCGAAATAGACGGCCTCCTGCACGTCCGGACGGAGATATCCGAAAGCGCCGGGGTAGCCTGCTCCCTCCGCGGCGTAACCGCCCGTCATGTAGTCGAAATATTGAATGATCTCGAGCGAAGTCGCCACCGTCTCCGGGTTGCCCGGCACGGCCGCGCCGACCACGTCGATGCCCAGTTGTTGGGCGATGATGTCACGCGACTCGAGAAACTCGAAGCGCAACTGCTCCGGCGTGAGCAGATTGGTGTCGAACGGATGGGTGTATGAATGGCTGCCGATTTCACTCTCGAGGGCGAGAATCGCTTCGTAGTAGGGCCGCGACTCGGACCAGATGGTTTGCTGTGCCGGCGGGTTGTTGCCCACGTTGATGTAATACGACCCGACGAAACCATAGTCGGCATACCAATTCTGCAGGATGGGAATCAATTCATCGTAAATGCCGGGATTGCGGTCGATGACATCAATCGTCTGTTGCGACTGGTCCATGTCATTGCGCGCCGCGAAGATCGAGGTGTTCCGGGTCATTTGCAGCGAGACAGAGGGGCTGTCACCGCTCACCGCCCAGTCGATCGCGTGCAGCAGGATATTGTTGTTACCCAATATCGCGTCGGAGGCGAAATGCACGTTGCGCCCTCCGGTCTGGTTCGCGATCACCGCGTCATGGCTGGTACCGTCGCTGACCACCTGGTCGAAAAGAACGACGCCCGAACCTGTCAAATCGGTGAAATACTGAAAATCCGTATTGGCGTAGGAATCGACCCGTTCAGCGGGCGCAAAGTCATCCGAGATCGGATGGCTGGTATTAACCGCGACCAGGTCGATTCCCTCGGTGTTGCCGAAGCCGGCGGAGGTCACGCCGAGCAGGTTCGCCATGTTGGCATAGGGATTTCCGGGCAGGGCCGCGCCGGTCTCGTCATTGGTCATGAAGTTGCCGCCCGTGATCAGCCCGACGCCGGAATTCGACGCTGTCTGCAAGGCGGCGGAAATGGCCGCCATGTTGGCGCTATTCACATGCGAGAAGCTGGGAAACACGATCGACGAATACTGGCTCAGCAGGTTCGCATCGGTGAGGTCGTTCTCCGACAGCAGATCGAACGGGATACCGGCCTGCATGGCTTGTTGCTGGACCGCCATGAACAGTTGCCCATAGGCAGTCACGTCGAAATAGTTCGCCGCCGTTGTTTCGGAATAGACGATGGCAATCGCCTTGTCGGCGCGTTCGATCGCAAGACTCGGATCCAGCGCCCGGGGAACGAAGTTGGGCGTGAGGGTGGGGATGTTGGTTGGCAACAACGGGATATTGCTGAAGTCGGTGCCGTCAGGGGGCACGAAGCGGGTGCGGCCGCCGGCGATTCCGTTCAGGGACTCGGCTACGGCAAGTTGTGAGTTTCCCTCGAGTGTGCGGTGGTCATGATTCATCTGGATGCTCCTAATCAACTATCAGGTCGAAAGGTCGCAGTGACGGGCGGCCCACCACTGCCGCACACCGTGGGTTCGGTGCGCCGGCGGCAAAGCGTGTTGGCAGGGAAAGCGCGCGCGAGGCGAACGAGACTGGGCCCGGCCGGCCGTGTGCTGCACTCACATCCAATTTTCAGATCACCAAGTCGAAAGCAGCCGGGAATGATGCAGCCGGCCTATGAAAAGGTGCCGATAGGTTGCATGGCAGTTGCCAACAGTAATGACATTAGTTCGGACTTTCCCAAGAGTCAATGAGGGTATCCGATTTGCCTTGGCAGTTTAACCGCGCAGCGGTGCTTGTCTGGTGAGGCGTCACCCCCATGAGCCGCCCGCCCGCCCGGCCCGCAAGACGAAGAAGCGGAGCTGCCACAGATCGTCGCCAGGCGGTGAGCTGCTGCGGGCTTGACCCACGGCATACCCTTTCCCGCGTCCATGTGTTTGAATCGCGTCCATGCTGGAAGTGACCGATCTCGCCTGCCTGCGCGGCGACCGAATGCTGTTCGCCGGCGTGGCCTTGACGGTTGCGCCGGGCGAGTTGGTGCGTATCGCCGGGCCCAACGGCGTCGGCAAGACCAGCCTGCTGCGCCTGCTATGCGGGCTTTCGATTCCCGAACATGGGGCGGTGCGCTGGCGCGGCGAGGCGGTGGCGCGCAACCGCGACGCCTTCCATCAGCAAATGCTCTATCTGGGTCACGCCGCGGCCATTAACGATCTGCTCACGCCCTTCGAGAACCTGCGCTTCGCCGCGGCGACGCACGATCACGGCGGCGACGCGGCGGCGTGCGATGCGGCGCTCGAACGCATCGGCCTGGAATTGCAGCGCGACCTGCCGGCCAAGGTCTTGTCGCAAGGACAGCGCCGGCGGGTGGGCCTGGCGCGGCTGTACCTGGCCGCAGACAAGCCGCTGTGGATTCTCGACGAGCCGTTTACCGCGCTCGACGTGGCGGCGGTGCGCGATCTGGCGCACTGGCTGGATGCGCACTGCGCGCGCGGCGGCATGGTGGTGATGACGACGCACCAGGATGTCGAATTCGCCACCGCGCTGCGCACCTTCGATCTGGCACGCGCCGCATGTTGAGTGTGTTCGGCGCGGTGCTGCGCCGCGATCTGCTGCTCGCCTGGCGCAACCGTGCCGACGTGCTGGTCACGCTCGGCTTCTTCACCATCGTCGCCTTCCTGTTTCCCTTCGGGGTTGGCGCCGAACCCAACCAGTTGCGCAATATCGCCCCCGGGGTGTTGTGGGTGGCCGCCTTGTTGGCGACCTTGTTGTCGCTGCACCGGCTGTTTGCGCAGGACCATGGCGACGGCGTACTCGATCAATTGCTGCTGTCGCCCGAGCCGGCGGTGCTGTGGGTGCTGGCCAAGGTGCTCGCCCACTGGCTGAGCACCGCATTGCCCTTGATCATCGCCGCGCCGGCGCTGGCCTTACTGTTTGATATGGAGCAAAGCGCCACGCGGGTGCTCATACTATCGTTGGCGCTCGGCACGCCGGTGCTGTCGCTGCTCGGTGCGGTCGGCGCGGCGCTCACCCTCGGCCTGCGCGGCGGTGGCATGTTGCTCGCCCTGCTGGTGCTGCCGCTGTTCGTGCCGATCCTCATTTTTGGCGCGGGTGCGGTCGACGCGCATCTGGCGGGCACCGGCGCCACGGCGCATCTATTGCTGCTTGGCGGCGCCTCGCTGGGCGCGCTTGCACTGGCGCCGTGGGCGTGTACGGCCGCATTGCGAATCGCGGTAGAGTAGAGCCCCCCTGAATTGGCCGGGCCGGTCGATATTGCCGAACGGACGAGTTTTCCGACAGACGATGGATATGGCAGATAGCGCTCAGCGCGCGCACCGCTTCAGCCTGTTTCGCTACGCGGCACCCCATATGTTCTACCCGCTGGCCGGTCGCCTGGCGCCGTGGTTTGCCGTGGTGGCCGCGGTGCTGACGGTGATCGGCCTCTACCTGGGCTTTTTCGTCGCGCCCACCGATGCGGTGCAGGGCGAGGTCTATCGTGTCATCTTCATCCATGTGCCGGCGGCGTGGATGTCGATGTTCATCTACCTGGTAATGGCATTCTGGTCGGCGATCGGCGTGGTATTCAACACCCGGCTGTCGGCGATGATGACGCAGGCGCTGGCCCCGACCGGCGCGATGTTCTGTTTCGTCGCGCTGTGGACGGGCGCCTTGTGGGGCCGCCCGACCTGGGGTGCCTATTGGGTGTGGGATGCGCGGCTGACCTCGCAGTTGCTGTTGTTGTTTCTCTATTTCGGCTTCATTGCGCTGACGCGCGCAATCGAGGATCCGCGCCGCGCCGACCGCGCCGGCGCCATTCTCGCGCTGGTCGGCGCGATCAACGTGCCGATCATTTATTTTTCGGTGAGCTGGTGGAACACGCTTCACCAGGGCGCCTCGGTGAGCCTGACCCGTGCGCCGAGCATGGCGACCACCATGCTGTGGGGCATGCTGATCATGGCGCTGGCAGCCTGGGCCTACACCATTGCGGTAGTGCTGTGGCGGGTGCGCGCGCTGATTCTCGAGCGCGAAAGGCACACCGACTGGGTCGCGGCCGAACTCGACGGCGCCGAGGTGCGGACATGAACTGGGGCTCGTGGACCGAGTTCTGGCAGATGGGGGGTGCCGGCTTTTTCGTGTGGGGCTCCTACGGCCTCACCTTTGCGCTGATTGCGCTGGAACTTGTGCTCGTGCTTCAGCGTCGGAAACAGGTGGTGAAGCGCTTGCAACGTTTGCGCCGTGCGATGAAAAGCAGCGCGGTGCGCAGGGAGAAAGTTCAATGAAAGCCAGACAGAAACGTCTGACGCTGGTGGTGGTCGGCGTGGCCTTGCTTGGCGGCGCCGTGGCGCTGGTGTTGTCGGCCTTCCAGCAGAATCTGGTCTTCTTCCATACGCCCACCGAGGTCGCCGAGGGCAAGGCGCCCAGCGGCCGCACCTTCCGAATTGGCGGCATGGTCGAAGATGGCTCGATCCAGCGCGCCGCGGACGGCCTGACCGTGCACTTCGTCATTACCGACACCGCCAAGTCGATTCCGGTGGCTTACAAGGGACCGCTGCCCGACCTGTTCAAGGAGGGCAAGGGCGCCGTGGTGCAGGGCGCGATCGACGCCAATGGGCAGTTCAATGCCAGCGAAGTGCTCGCCAAGCACGACGAGAACTACATGCCGCCCGAGGCGCAGGACGCCATCGACCAGGCGCACAAGACGGCCGCGACGGTGAGTCAATGATGAGCCTGTCTTACGCCGCGGGTTGGGTCGACGAAGCACGCCCAACAGTCCGGCGGGGGCATAACGTGTTGGGCTTCGCTACGCTCTGCCCAACCTACCAATCTGTCTGAGGTTTCCAGGATGATCCCCGAACTCGGCAACTTCGCCCTCATCATC
>CBDULG010000148.1:0-7527 GCA_965367985.1 uncultured Rhodocyclaceae bacterium | reverse complement strand
CGCGCCGCCTATCGCCTCGCCGTGAACGAATACAACGGGGTGAGCAGCGTGCAGCTCATGATCGAGCACTTCGAGGCGGCGTAGCGTGGATGGCCCGACGGAACACCGCAGGGCCGGATTCATCCGGCCATCGATGTCGGCCACGCGCTGGCTCCGGCGCGTCAAAACCGGCCCAATGATGTGCCGCGATGGCTTCGCCGGGCGGTCAACATGACCACACCCCGCCTGCGCCATCAGATTCGCGTACTGCTCGACGACGAAATCGCCTTCGGGCCGGGCAAGGCGCAATTGCTCGAGGCGATCGGCCGGCATGGTTCCATCTCCGCCGCCGCACGCGATATGGGCATGTCCTACACGCGCGCCTGGGCGCTGGTCGACGCGATGAATCGCAGTTTCCGCGAACCACTGGTGCTCACCGCCACCGGCGGCAAGCGCGGTGGTGGCGCGCAGGTTTCCGGCGCCGGCCGCCAGGTGCTCGCCGCCTACCGCGACATCGAGAAGGCAGCCCGCGACGCGGCAAACACGGCCTTCGCGCGCCTCCAGCCGATGTTGCGCGATGGCCCGGCCCAATGCGGTGAGGGTGCCGGGCACTGACACCTGCCCGCACCGCGCACCCCGGCCGAGTGACATTCCGCACGCCAAACGCCCCGCCCACGCATTAGCCGATCAAGTCACGCCCTGAATTGCCGTAGTTGTCAGCGTTAAGACACGCGCAGACCGCCCGGCAAACATGAGCGTTTCAGACGACCACCACGCACAACGCCTCGCCCTCGCACTCACCTGCCAGGCGCGCCTGCTGTCGACGCCGCGTCTGCACGAGGCGGCCGGCGCGCTGGCCACTGAACTGGCGACGGCGCTCGGCTTGCGCCATGTGGCCGTCGCGCTCGTGCAGCGCGGCTCGGCGCGCGTCGTCGCCGTTTCCCATCTGGCCGAACAGGACGAAGCACGGTCCGCCGACGCGCTCGCCGCCGCGGCAATGGACGAAGCGATCGACCAGAACGCAACGGTCTGCTTCCCCGCGGCGCACGGCGCCCGCCTGCAGGTCACCCACGCACACGCCCAACTCGCCCGCACGCGCGGCGCATGGGTATGCTCGATGCCGATGCCCGCCGACGACGAGATCGTCGGCGCGCTGCTGGTCGAATCGGACCGCGACGCGCCCTTGGCAGCGGAAGATGTCGAGCTGCTCGAAACGGTCGCGGCACTGGCCGGCCCGGTGCTGGCAATGCGCGCAGCCGACAGCGCAGCGCTGCCCCGCCGGCTGATGCGCGCCTTGCGACCACAGGCGCGACCAGGTCACCCGCTGCGAAAGTTCGCGCTGGGCTCGGCGACTGCGCTGCTGCTGGCCGCGCTATTCGTTCCCGTCTCTTACAACATCACGGCCGATGCGCGCATCGAAGGCGAGATCCAGCGTGCCATGGTGGCGCCGGCAGACGGCTATATTCATCACGCCAGCGTGCGCCCCGGCGATACCGTGCGCGCCGGTCAAGTACTCGTTACGCTGGCCGACCGCGAGCTGCTGCTCGAGCGGCGAAAGCTCGAAAGCGAGCTGGCCCAGCATGAGAACGCTTTCGCCTCCGCGCTCAGCCTCAAGGACCGCGGTCAGTTGGTGGTGCACCAGGCGCGCGCCGGCGAAGCACGCGCCCGCATCGAACTGATCGACCACCGGCTCGAACGCGGCCTCATCCGCGCGCCGATGGAAAGCGTGGTGCTGACCGGCGATCTCGATCAGGCGCAAGGCTCGCCGGTCGAGCGCGGCGAGGTGTTGCTGGTGCTCGCACCGCGCGACCGCTACCGATTGATGATCGAAGTCGATGAGCGCGATGTTGCCGAGCTGACCGTGGGCGCACCGGGCCGCGTGGCGCTCACCGCGCTGGCCAGCGAGTCCATCGACTTCACCGTCGCCCGCATTCTGCCCACCGCCACGGCGCGCGACGGCCGTCATTTCGTCGAGGTCGAAGCGCAGCTCGACACCCCGCCGGCCGCCGTCCATCCCGGCATGCGCGGCTATGCGCGTGTCGCCGCCGGGCGCTTGCCGCTGGCCGCGCAGTGGAGCGTGCGCGTGCGTGATTGGCTGAAACTGCAATTGTGGCGAGCGTTCGGCGTATGAACGCGAGCGACACCCTGCATAGCCCGCACTGGCACGAAGTGGCTGCCTTGCGTCCGGCGTTGCGCAGCCTGGTGGTCAGCCGCCGGCTGAAGTCGCGCGGCACAACCTGGCACGTGCTTGGCGCGGCGGGATCACGCGAACAGCTGCGCCTCAACGCGGCGGCCTGGCGCTTCGTCGGCTTGCTCGATGGCCAGGCGACGCTCGATACCCTGTGGCATGAACTTCATGCGCGCGACGCCGACGCCGCGCCAAGTCAGCCTGAAGTACTCGATCTGCTCGCCCGGCTTAACGCGGCGGGCTTTCTCAAGACCGACCTGCCGCTCGACTTCGTTGCGCAGTTCGACGAAGCGCGACGCCGCGGGCGGTCCCGCCGCTTTGCCGCGATGAGTCCGCTGGCGATGCGCGTGACGCTGTTCGACCCCAGCCGGCTGGTCGACGCGATCTCACCCTGGTGCGGCGCGCTGTTCACCCCGCTGGCATTCATTCTGTGGGCGGCACTGGTCGGCCTGAGCGCACTGCGCGCCGCCAGCGAATGGCCGACACTGGCGAACGCGGTGGCGCAGGCGGGCACGTCACCACGCTTCGTGCTGCTCGCCTGGCTGATCTACCCGCTCATGAAGGCGGTGCACGAACTGGCGCACGCATTGACCATCCGCCACTTCGGCGGCACTGTGCCGGCCGCCGGCTTCACGCTGCTCGTGTTGGTGCCGGTGCCCTGGGTTGACGCTTCTGCCGCCAATACCTTCGCGCGCACGCAGCGCGTGCTGGTGAGCGCCGCCGGCGTGATGACCGAATTGCTCGTCGCATCGCTTGCTTTCTGGCTTTGGCTGACGGTCGCGCCCGGCGTGGTGCGCGACGTGGCGCTGACCGCCTTCTTCATCGGCGCGCTCTCGTCACTGCTCATCAATGGCAATCCGCTGTTGCGCTTCGACGGTTACTACGCCTTCACCGACCTGCTCGATCTGCCCAATCTGGGCACGCGCAGCCGCCGCTGGTGGCAGACACTCATCGGCCGCGCCTTCTTGCGCACACGCGCGACGCGCATGGAAGTCGCCGCCGGCGAAACCAAATGGCTGGCCCTATACGCGCCAGCCTCGTGGCTCTTTCAGGTATTCATCGGCTGGCATATCGTCGGATGGCTCGCCGGCCTGTCGGTCGCACTGGCGAGCCTCGCGGCAATTTCGCTTGCTGTGGCCTTGTTCATCATGCCGCTGTGGCGCTCGCTGCAGCACTGGCTGGCACCCGATGCCGGCCGCACGCATTCGGCCGCACGGCGCCGGCTGACGTTCGCAACTGCCGTGCTCGCAGCGTTCATGCTGTTCGTACCGCTACCCAGCGCGACTACCGTGTCCGGCGTGCTCACCGTGCCCGACGCGGCCTTCGTGCGTGCCGACACCGCCGGTTTCATCGCTGGATGGCTGGCGCGCGATGGCGAGCAGGTCGCCGCGGGTCAGCCGGTGGCGCGCCTTGAAGACCCGGCGCTGGCCGCCCAGGCGAACGAACTCAACAGCCAGCTAAGCGCCCTGCAATCGCGCCAGTTCGGCAGCCTGCTGCGCGATCCGCGCGAGGCCGGCGACCTGCGTGCACAAATCGCCAGCACCACCAATGAACTCGCCGAAGTGCGCGCCCGCCTCGCGGGTCTGACGCTGCGCGCCGGCAGCGATGGCACGCTGGCCTTGCCGCACGCCGAGGATTTGCTCGGAACCTTCGTTGAGCGAGGCCAGACCATCGGCCACGTGCTTCGAGCCGATGCCCTCAAGGTACGCGCGATAGTGCCCGATAGTGATGCGGCGCGCGTACGCGAATCGACTGATGCGGTGGACGTGCGCCTCGCCGACCCGCAACAGCGCCCGGTGTCCGCGCACATTCGGCACTTCGCGGCCGGCGCCAGCCACCGCCTGCCGGCCGCCGGACTGTCGGAGCGCTTCGGCGGACCCATAGCCGCACGCGCCAGCGACGCCGACGAAGACCAGGCCGTCGAGGCATTCTTCGATGTCGAACTCGCGCTGGACCGGCCGCCCGGCGGTCGTATCGACGAGCGCGTGTGGGTGCGCTTTTCCCATGCCGATGCGCCGCTGGCCATCCAGTGGGGCCGCAGCGCGCGCCAGTTGTTGCTCAAATTCTTAGAGGGGGACGCCTGAGATGCGCCAACTTCGTCTCACGCTCCCGTGGTTACGTCCGTCACCGGCCCCTAATACGCCCCGCGACGACGCCCCGCTCGACGGGATCACCCTGCGCTGGCGGCAGCTTCGCCACGCCGGACCGGCACGCCGCGTGGCGCCCCATCTGGCCGCCGCACAGGCGATCCGGAAGGAAATGAAGGACCTGCCTGCCGACAGCATCAACGCCCACGCGCTGCGTGAACGCCTGTGCCGCGGCGGACTCGATGCCAATGGCCGCCGGCAGGCGCTCGCCTATGCCGCGCGCGCCGCGCGCAGCGAGCTCGGGCTGACACCGCACGACGTGCAACTGGCCGCCGCGCATGCGCTGCTGTGCGGCACGCTGGCAGAGATGGCCACCGGCGAAGGCAAAACGCTGGTGGTCGCATTGGCCGCGGCAGTCGGCGCGTTCGCCGGACATCGCGTGCATGTGGTGACCGCCAACGACTATCTCGTCGCGCGCGATGCGGCGGACATGGCACCGCTTTACGCGCGGCTGGGGCTGCGCGTCGCCACGGTCTGCCAAGGCGACACGGCCGCGGCACGCCAGAGCGCCTACAGCGCCGACATCACCTACGTTACAGCGCGCGAACTGGTGTTCGATGCGCTGCGCGACGGGGTCGTGGCACCGCGCGAGGGTCAGCCGCTGCTCGACCGCACGCAAGCCTTCATCGACCCGGTGCGGGCGCAGCGCCGTCAGGTGCCGGACTTCGACATGGCGATCATCGACGAGGCCGACAGCGTGCTGCTCGACGAAGCCCGCGTACCCCTGGTGCTCTCCCGCCCGCAGCCCGGCGGCGTCGATGCCGCGGCGCTGCAAGTCGTACTGGCCCGCGCGCGCAGCCTTCAGGCCGAGCGTGACTTCATCCGCGAAACGGACAGTGCGCGCATCGAATTGACGACCGCCGGCCGCGACGCCGCCGCCGTGCTGGGCGAAAACCGCCGCGCGCGCGAGTCGCGCTTGGTTCAGGCCCTGGCCGCCCTGCATGTCTATCAGCGCGATCGCGATTACGTGGTGAAGGACGAAAAAGTCCACATTGTCGACGTGCAAAGCGGTCGCATCGCCGAAGGGCGCGCCTGGTCGCAGGAGTTGCACCGCTTCATCGAACTCAAGGAAGACTGCCCGCTCGGCCACGAGACCGTCACCGCCGCGCAAACTACCTATCAACGCTTCTTCCCGCGCTATGCCCATCTGTGCGGCATCAGCGGCACGCTGGCCGAAGCGGCTGGCGAACTGGCTGCGGTATACGACCGCGCCGTGGTGCGCATTCCCACCCACCAGGCGGTCGTGCGCCGCATGCAGCGCACCCGCGTATTCGCATCGCGCGACGGCATGTGGCGCGCCTGTCTAGGCCGCGCGATCGAGACGCAAGCCGTTGGCCGTGCATTACTCATCGGCACCGACTCGGTGCATGACTCGCGCCGACTGTCGGCACGGCTTAGCGCGGCGGGCGTGGAGCATGAGGTGCTCGACGCGCTGCAGGACGCCAGCGAAGCGGCGATCGTCGAACGCGCCGGTCAGCCCGGCCGCGTCACCGTCGCCACCCGCATGGCCGGACGCGGCACTGACATTCGCCTCGATGACGCCGTGCGCGCCGCGGGCGGGCTGCACGTGATCTGCTGCCAACACAACAGCACTGCGCGCACCGACCGCCAGTTGATCGGTCGTGGTGCGCGTCAGGGCGACCCCGGCAGCGCCGAACATTTTCGCGCGCTCGATGCCGACCCGATTGAAACCTGGCTCTCGCCAGGACTGCGCCGGCAATTGGCGTATGTGCCGCAAGCACTCCTGGCGCATCTGTTTTCCTTTCGTCAGCGCCAACTCGCCGCCACCGAGCGGCGGCTGCGCATCCTCATGATGCGTGCCGATCAACAACGCCATCGCCGCACCGCGTACCGCGGTGCCTCGGTCTAAGATCATGAAACGACATCTCGCACTCGCTCTCTTCCTCGCCGCGAATTGCCTGCCACTCGCGGCACAGACCAATGACCAGCCGATTGGCTGCCTGATCGAAGCCGACGAGGTCGTCGAACTCGGCACGGCGGTCACCGGCGTGATCGGCGACATCAAGGTCGATCGTGGCGACACGGTGCGTAGTGGCCAAGTCGTCGCCACGCTGCGCGATTCGGTCGAGCGCGCGCAGATGGACGTGGCGCGCACGCGCGTGCAGATCGAAGCCGACATCCGCGCGGCAAAGGCCAGCCTGGTGCTCGCCGAAGACCGGCTCTCCCGCGCACGCAATCTGAACGCCAAAAATTTCATTTCGCCGCAGGCGCTGACCCAATCCGAAGCCGAGGCCCGGGTGGCACGCGAAAAACTGCGCCAGGCGCAGGACGTGCAGAAAGTGTCGCAACGCGAACTCGAACTGGCCGAGGCGCGCGTTGATGAACGCGTGTTGCGCAGCCCCTTCGACGGTGTCGTCACCGACCGCTATCTCGCCGTGGGCGAACGCATGGAAGACAAGGCGCTGATGCGCATCGCCAAACTCGATCCGCTGCGCGTCGAAGTGGTGCTGCCCAACCAGCTTTACGGCCGCGTCGCCGCCGGCGCCGAGGTGGACGTCACGCCCGACCTGCCCGGCCTGGGCACCCTGCATGCCAAGGTCGACAGGGTGGACAGGGTGATCGACGCGGCCAGCAACACCTTCCGCGCGCGCCTCCTGCTGCCCAATCCGGACTACCGCATTCCAGCCGGCGTACGTTGCGTTGCTGCGCTCATCGACCGCGACCCGCCCACCATCAAGCCGGCCGGCATGCCGCTGCCCGGCAATGGCAGCTTGCGTATCGACACTGCGCTTCCGCGCATGATGTGAGGCCAGCAAATAGTGCTGCGCGCCTTCTCCCAGCGTCTGGCCCAACACCTTTCACGCGCGCGCGCCGTGCCTGCAAACACGCGCGCCGAGGCGGAAACCATGGAGCCGCGCCTGCTCTATTCGGCCGACCTCATGCCCGCCGGGCTGGACCGCGAATTGGCCACGCTGGCCCCGGAAGTCCGCACGCTGGACGACGACGCCGCAGCCTGGTTGGCGCCGGCCGCGGATATCACCCGCCCGAGCGCAATCGTCTTCATCGACGCCGCGGTGGAAGACGCCGACACCTTGCTCGCCGATCTGCGCCGCGACGCACCGTCGCTCGAAATTATCCGCCTCGACGCCGATCGAGACGGCGTCGAACAGATCAGCGAGTCGCTCGCCGGGCGCGACGGCCTGGACGCGATCCATATCATTTCGCACGGCGCGGCCGGCCAATTGCAACTGG
>CBDULG010000147.1:0-7533 GCA_965367985.1 uncultured Rhodocyclaceae bacterium | reverse complement strand
TGCGCCTGTACCCCGATTTTCTCAATACGGATGATGACCTTGCCGACGCGGCACGCCGACTTCGCCTCGTGCTGGATGAATAGCAGCGCGGAGTCGAACGAAATCGCGCGGAGATGACGGATACACAATGGGATGACGCTGGCCTTGGCGTCTATCGTGGTGCAAAGCACCAGGTAGTCGCCATGCAGATACTCGCGAAGCGCATGGGCGGCACCGGCCGTCAGCGTGGCGAGTTGGGGCGAGGGCTTCAGCGCGCGCTGGGTGGAAAAGCACAGCGCCTTCCGCTCTACCCTATTTGCGTCCCTTGCGCGAAAGTTCGCACATCGAATCGCTCACTTCCAAACCGTAAACGCAGCGTACTCATTCTCGTCCGGCAAACCCTGTAGCGCCCACATCCGGCCGGTGCCCGGCTGCATGATCACGGCACCGCAGGTTTCCATGTCGAGTGGCGGTGTAGCGCGCACGCAGATGACGGGGTCTCGGGTCAGTGCCATGAGGTCTTGTTTGCCGATCTTCCCGTTGGCCAGTTGTTCTTGCGCGCGCGCCAGCCGCGCTTCGCTGGACGCTTGCGAGGCGGGGGCGCGGGGGCGGCAGCGCTCTAGCGTTTCTGGCGCGAGGCAATGATTGCTATGCACCAGCACGTCGCTGCGTGTTCGGGTGACAACGCACTGGCCGGGCATGGCTTCGACGTTGATGCCAATGCCCTGGCGGTCGAAGAGCACGAAGTCGTGCGCGCCCATGAGTCTGGCTTTGGTGATGCAGGCAAGCGCAGCGTCGATGCTGGTCTGCTGCAGCGCCTTGCGCACCACGAAGGGCCAGCTCACGCCGATTTGCCCTTCGGCGCTGAGCAGGTTGGTGATGCCGATGGCGATGCCCGCGTCGTTCATGCCGATCATGCCGATGCAGCCGGTGAGGCTGAGCGCGATAAAGGTCGGCGCGCCGGTTGGACGGCCCTGCAGCAGCACGACATAAGGCGCGGAGCTGGCGTGCATGTCCCAGGTCTGGCCGAAAAAGCCCCTGCTGTCGGCGCTCAGCGAATCGGGGATGATGAAGGCGGTGCAGTCGTCTTCGACCTGTTCGGTGGCGCCTGTACTGCCGCCGCGCGCATAAACGAGGTCGATGAAATCGGTGAAGCCGTTGGTGATGATCAGTTCGGCGACGCTCAGGCCGGTGGCCTCGGCGATGGCGGCGACTTCTTCCATCAGATCCGGCGCGTAGGCGGTGTGCTCGGCAATGCAGGATTCGGCCAGCGCGAGCACGGCCTCGCGCTCCATGGCGTGACCGGTCCACACCGCGCTGCCGGCCAGCGCGACCCGCTCGGCGGTGTAGCGGCGGATGTCATCGCCAAACGCGGCGCCGTGAGCGTGGCCCATGGCGCCCGGCGAGCCGGCCAGCTTGAGTGCACGGGGGGCGCTCATGCGCGGCCTTCGTGGCTGGCGGCGATGGCGGCGGCGATCGCCTTGTTCACTACCGCCATGCCTTCGTCGATCTGGTCGTCGCTGATGTTCAGCGCGGGCAAGAAACGCAGGCAGTTGTTATAGAGGCCGGCACGCAGCGTAATCACGCCGCGCTTGAGCGTCTCCGCGGTGATCGCATTGGTGAGATCGGCATCGGGCGTCTTGCGGGCCGGGTCGGCGACAAGCTCGATGGCGAGCATCGGGCCGATGCCGCGTACGTCGCCGATAGCCTCGGGGAAGGCCGCTTGCAGACAGTCGAGGTGAGCGCGCAGGCGCTGTCCGACCTGTTCGGCGCGCGCGAGGAAATCTGCCGAGCTGAGGCTCTCGAGCGATGCCAGCGCAGCTGCGCAGGCCACCGGGTTACCGCTGAAAGTACCGCCCAGGCCGCCGGGGTCCGGCGCATCCATGATGTCGGCGCGGCCAGTGAGCGCGGCCAGCGGCATGCCGCTGGCCAGCGACTTGCCGCTGACAAGGAGGTCGGGCACGAGATCGTAGTGCTCGATCGCAAACAAGCGCCCGGTTCGACCCATACCAGACTGCACTTCGTCGGCCACATAGAGCATGCCGTGCTCGCTGCAGCGCGTGCGCAGATGCGCGGCGAATTGAGGCGGCATGGGCACGAAGCCGCCCTCGCCCTGCACGGTTTCGACCACTACCGCGGCCACCGCCGAGGGCGAGACCTGGGCGACCAGCGCGTGATCGAACTGCGCGATGCAGTGATCGATCCAGGCCGCTTCGCTCATGCCCGCGGGCCGGCGATACAGATTGGGGAAGGGCAATCGGTAGATTTCTGGCGGAAAGGGGCCGAAGCCTGTCTTGAACGGCGTGTACTTGCTGGTCATCGCCAGGGTGAGATTGCTGCGACCGTGATACGCCCCTTCGAAAACGATCAGCGCCTGCCGGCCGGTGTGCACACGGGCGATCTTGACCGCGGCCTCGACCGCTTCGGCGCCGCTGTTGAAGAGCGCCGACTTCTTCGCGAAATCGCCCGGCGCGAGGTCATTGAGCCGTTCGCACACCTCGACATAGGGCGCATAGGTGGCGACGATCGAACACATATGAATGAGTTCGCTAGCCTGCGCGCGAATCGCCGCCACTACCGGGGCAGGCGTGTGCCCGAGCGCCAGCGTGCCGATGCCGCCCGCGAAGTCGATGAAGGTGTTGCCGTCGACGTCGGTCACCGTCGCACCGGTGCCCGAGGTCACTGCTATCGGCGTCAGGCGGCCGGCGCCGCGCGTTATCGCCGCGTCGCGCCGCGCCACCATGGCAAGGCTGTTGGGACCGGGAATTTCTGTGACAAGTTTGATCGAGGACATGCGTTCACCCATGAGCCGGGGAGTTGGAAAACGACGCGCCTTGGCGTTCATGGGTGAGTAGGCGACGCGGCACGCGGTGCAGTCAAGTGCGTCGTTGCTGATTCAGTGTCGGTATTTTCGCCCGATTGCGGGAGGAAGGCGAATCGATGACCGCATAGTTTTGCCCTCGTCGCCCCCTAACTGTGCGGCGACGCCGGTCAGAGGTCGAGCCGTTCAGGCGCTAGATATTGCTGCCGGTAGGTCTCGAACGGCACGCTGTCGCTCTCTTCGACGCACCGTTGCGCCTGCAGCGATTCGTCGGCGAGCGCCTGAAAATGCAGTGCCAGGTCGTCACCGTAGGGCAGCCGCAACAGCGCCTCGCGTGTGGCCCGCGACTGCGCGCGCACGAAGGCCGTGTACGACTGATCAAAGTCGCGTTCCATCGTCTCCAGCACACGCGCCGATGGCAGGCGCTGCGGCGCGATCAGGGTCTCGCGCGCGGCGGCAAGCGACTGCGCGTAGGCCGTGCCGCCTTGTGCTGCGTCGACCGCAGCGGCGATCGGCTTGCATTGGTCGATGATCTCGAGCGCCCAGTCGAACAAAGCAATCTCGCCGCCGCGCCGTTCCAGGCGCAAGCCCGGCTCGCGCCCGCGCGCCGCCGTCAGATGCTGGTTGCGGTACATGCGCGCGATCTCCGCGTTCGAATCGGGCGGACTCTCGCTGAGCAAACAGTGCAGCAGGAAGAGGTCGATGACGCGCATCGTGTCGGTGTCGATGCCAACCGGCTTGAACGGATCGAGATCCATCAAGCGCACCTCGACGTATTCGACGCCGCGCTCGCGCAGCGCGTGCAGCGGACGCTCGCCGGGTCGGGTGACACGTTTCGGGCGGATCGTGCCGTAGGACTCGTTTTCGATCTGCAGCAGGCTCGTCGTCAGTTGCAGATACTCGCCGCCGGGTCCGCGGATGCCGACCCGCTCGTAGGCCGGGAATGGGCGCGTCAGCGCGCCGAGCAGCGAGCCGGCGTAGTCTCCCAGGCTGTTGTAGCTGACCGCCAGCGCGGCCTGTGCGTCGCTCTGATAGCCGAGCCGGCCCATGCGCAGCGAGGTCGCGTATGGCAGATACAGGGTGTATTCGGACAGCCGCTGCAGCTCGTGTCTCCGATCCTCGACAAAACTTTGGCACACCGCCGGCGAGGCGCCGAACAGCGTAAGCAGTACGAACGAATGGCGGCGGAAATTGCGGATGAGGCCGAAGTAATCATCGTCGCCGAGCCCCGGCATCGACCAGTTGTAATGAATGCCCGAGATGGTCTGCATGCGCCGGCCGTAGCGCACCCCCAGCCCCATGCGGTAGACGCTCTTGGCGCGCCCGACGTTGGACGAACCGAAGCGTGCGACGGGGATGTTCTCGTCCGTCGGCAGCCCGCACGGCATGCTCGCCACCCACAGCATCTCGTCGCCGAGCGCGTGATACACGGCCTGGTGAATCTGCGTCAGCTCCGTCTCGCATGCCTCCACGCTGTCGTGCACGCCGGTAACGAGTTCGGGTTGCGACTCGCTGAAGTCCGTCGTGATGTTCGGGTGCTTGAGCGGCGAGCCGAGCGCGGCCGGGTGCGGCGTCAACGCCAGCTTGCCATCGGCATCGACGCGCAGGCTTTCTTTTTCGACACCGCGGTGCATCGCGCGCAAGCGATCGGCGGAGAGCGCCGCAAGGGCGGAAGTCAATCGGTTCATGTGCACTCTGGATGATGTGGTCGCAAACGAACCTTAGCAGGGTCGCGCGATCCGCAGTGATGCGTTCAGTAAAGAAAAGGCTTCAATGTTTGATTTTATGTCGTGGCCCCATTCCCGCATGAACCGTGGCGTTTATGCAGCGAAGCGGAGAAAAAGCCGTCCGGTGGAAGACCATTGGACCGGAACGAATTTGTGGCACTGACTCAATGCTTGGTTCAAAACTCGGTGCTGACCTCAATGGAGGAGCCAGTGACGACGGCAATGACTGTTGTGCCTGAGGTGAAGTAAACAGCCGGCTCGCTGGTAATAATCTGACCGCTTGGATAGACGGCTCGGAACTCCATTGCCGCCTCATCGTTAACCTCGAACACCCGCTCGCTACCCACGGAAAGACTTCCAAGGTTCCTACTTTGCCCTTTCCAGTGCGCCGTAACTTCGACGCTAACCCCCGACTCGTTTCTAACTACAAATTTTGGAGTCGAGAAATAAGGCACTGCCAAATATACAACTGCGCCTGCGCCAATGACGAGCGTGGCAATAGTGCCGAACGACAGCCTCTTGATCACCAATAACACCTAACGCCACCAGCAGCGGCGGCCGAGTGAAGCAAGGTCCAGTGATCGGAGAAAACGAGGCTGGCTGGCCTCGTAAGAAAATCCTCGTCATCCGACTCCGCGAACGGGACGAGGTCTATATATTCATCGACAACAATGACATGGACGTGCTGCCTCGGATACCGCTCTTGATTCGGATAATCTAACGTGTCGCTGATATTGCCAGCCATGCTAATCACACTAAGGTGCGTTTCGCTCAGACGGATCAGTCTTGAAGTCTCTGACCAACGTGTGGGGATCAACCTGTGCTCGCTGCGCCCTCGCGGCCTGCGCCCACCAAACCAGTTGGTTGAATGTTCGACCAAAATAGTCGAACCAGGCGCTTTGATCCTCGCCGGTTTGCGGCGAACCATTCTCTGTAAAGACCTCGTGTGCCTTAGGCACATGTATCATCGCAGAAACTGGCAAACAGCCCAGCTCCGAGAGAAACGTACGCATTACAACCGCTGCACGCATACCGCCCCACTGACCTGCTGAATAGGTAACGATTGCGCTCGGCTTGTAGGAAAATGAAGAACTGCCAAAGTGGTTCAACAGGTTGGCAAGTGCCGGACTTATTGAATGGTTATATTCAGGACTGACCATGACAAATCCGTCGGCACTCTCTATCTTTTCCGCCAATTTATTGAGCCCAGACGGCGCCTTGCTTTTTGCATAGGCGAAGTGCGGTTTAAAGACGGTCTCAAGCGGAAAATCTAAAGCGTCGATCAACTCTATCTCATGTTCTTCATATCGGCTTTTAAGGCATGCAAAAATCGCTTCTACTACGCGAACACCCAGACGTGCCGGCTTCGGAGGCGTACTGTCACGCACGGTGCCCAAAAAGACCAAGAACTTCATATCGAACTCCATCTGGCGCTCGCTATGGTGCGCAACGCTTGATTTGAGCTTCCGTTTTAGCGTGAAGCCGCAGCCGTAACGGAAAGGCAGTCACCTCCACCGATTCGTTAGGCGGAAAATTCACCAACTAACTTCCAGTGTACGAGCCTATCCACCACGTGTTATCTGCGGCATCTTTGAAGCCCGCCTGGCGCTCTTGATAAGGTTTTTCTACCGGCTCTGATATTGAGATGGCCCCTAACTCAAGTGCCTTGGCGTAGGCGACATCTACGTTTTGAACATACACATAAATTGCGTTTGTCCAGGGACTTACTTCGGGCGGCAGATCGCCCGCCTCAATGACCAGAACGGAATCACCGATCTGCATTTCAACATGGAAGCTTTCCGGTCCGAATTCGTGGCGCTCTAGCTCAACGCCACCAAATACTTCAGTGACAAAATTTAGTAAGGAAATGGGGCCGTGAATATATGGCCTTACGCTACCGATGCCATGACGAATATGCTTGTTCATCGCACGTACTCTCCTTTGACGCCTAACACCTAGCTCACCGAGTTTAAATATCGGGGGACAGAACACGTTGAAACAGTCACGCACACGTCAAAACAAATCCCCTGCCGTTGGCGCAGTCACGTCTTTCCGTGGCCGTCCAGATTTGCCCGGGACGGCACGCCGCCCCACAGCGGCTTCGATTTGAGCCTGATATCGCGGGCTGCCCAACGCATAGTTTCCGTTGGTTGCCTGACGAACTTCGTCGATCAGTCCAGGGTCAAGATCGTACCGAAACAATTCGCGGTACGCCGCCCGTCGCTGGTCCCCGTCTTTTCCCAGCGCGGCATACAACGCGTGGGCCTTGATCAGCTTGTTCTTCTCACCTTGCGCATTGGCGCGGTAGCTCGACCACCGGTACTCGGCCGGATGCGCAACGATTCCTGCGCGCACTGGGTTCAATTCAATGTACCGATAACACGACAGTAGATAGTCTTCCTCTTGCGTCAGGCACGAGCGAAACCGCCCTTCCCACAGCGTACCGCTGCGCTGATAGGTTCGGTTGATGCACTGCACGTAACGCTGCCCAAGGCGCTTCATCAGATCCCCGGCCGAGTTGGCACGGCGCGGCGTGAGCAGCAAATGCACATGATTGGTCATCAACACGTAGGCGTGAATGGCACACCCGCTTTGCTTGGCGTACTCACCGAGCCATTGAAGATACGCAAGGTAGTCTTCGTCGGCGAAAAAGCACGCTTGGCGGTTGTTCCCCCGCTGGATGATATGCATCGGAACGCCGCTGAGCGTGATGCGTGAGCGTCGTGGCATCGTCAATATTTCCCGTGGTTTGAAAATAGCGAGAGTTTATCGTAAAACGTGGTCTGTCCCCATTTTATTCAGATTCGCGAGCAGCGACTCGACGCGCGCTCGCTCAATGTTTTGCTTTGACATCATTTCGGCTTCCGAAACGGAATCGGAGCGGCGAACCATTATCTTGTGACGCCCAACGAATAGCGTTTATCCGCCGCCGAACCAAGACCGAGGCAGGCCGCGGTGGCGTTGCGGCGGATAAACCTCGTTGGACTGAACCGCCGGCACAGCGGT
>CBDULG010000146.1:0-7639 GCA_965367985.1 uncultured Rhodocyclaceae bacterium | reverse complement strand
CAAGGTCGACCGGAGCCAGCCGACGGGGCGTCCGGTGCATGTGGAGGAGGACACGGTGGCCGTCACGCCCAAGGCTTGAGGCGTGCGTGCGCCAAGGGGGCTGCGGCGCGCGCGTTGCTGGCGAATTCGTCGGCACGATCCGGTTCGCAACGTGGCCCTTCAGCTCAACCCGCGAATGCGGGCGGGACTGATACAGGAGCAGCAATGAGCGAGATCACTGACAGCATTGCGGAGCGCACATATGAGGGGGCACATGCGGACGGCCCGCGACTGCTGGCCGATATTGGCGCGACCAATGCCCACTTCGCGCTCGAGCGTGTCCCCGGGCGCTTCGATTCGATCGAGGTACTCAAGTGCTCGGATCACGCCGGCATCGAGGCAGTCGTTCGTGCCTACCTGCGCGGGCACGATACGCCCTTGCCCAAACACGCCGCCATCGCTATAGCGAACCCGATCGACGGTGATTGGGTCAGCATGACCAATCGTGACTGGCAGTTCTCGATCGAGGCGACCCGCCGCGCGCTTGGCCTGGAAAGCCTGCTGGTGGTGAACGATTTCACCGCGTTGGCGCAGTCACTGGCGCGCCTGTCGGTGCGCGACCGTCGCCAACTCGGTGGCGGCGCGCCGCACCCGCAAGGTGTTGTCGGCGTGATTGGACCGGGCACCGGCCTGGGCGTATCCGGCCTGATTCCGGTGGAAGACGAAGGATGGATTACCCTCGGGAGCGAAGGCGGTCATGCGAGTTTCGCGCCCTCCGACGAACGCGAGGTGTTCGTCCTCCAGTATGCCTGGCGCGAGTTTTCCCATGTCTCAGCGGAACGGCTCGTGTCTGGCCCCGGGCTGGAAATCATTTATCGCGCATTGGCCGAACGCCATGGCGCCGCCACTGCGACACCCCCCCGCGACGCCGCGCAGGTCATCGCGCTGGCGCTCGACGGATCGGACGCGCTGTGCGCGGAAGCGGTCGAGTGTTTTTGCGCGATGCTCGGCACGATAGCGTCCGACGTCGCCGTGACGCTCGGGGCGGTGGGCGGAATCTACATCGGCGGGGGCATTGTTCCGCATCTCGGTGAGCTGTTCCATCGCTCTGGATTCAGGCAACGCTTCGAGGCCAAGGGGCGTTTTTCACGTTATGTCGCCGACATTCCGACCTATGTCATCACCGCAGACAACGCAGCCTTTCACGGCGTCTCGGCCATTCTTGCGCACCATCTTAAGAAACAACGGCAAAGCACTGAAAGCCCGCTGGTCGCCAAGGTTCGCGCGGCAGCGCCGCATTTATCCAAAGCGGAGCAGCGCGTCGCCCATTATTTGCTCGCGCAAACGCGAAGTTTTCTCAACGAACCGGTCGCCGAGATCGCCCGTTGCGCGGGCGTCAGTCAGCCGACCGTCATCCGATTTTGTCGCACGCTGGGTTTCAGTGGCCTGGCCGACTTCAAGCTCAAGGCCACCGCAGGACTCAGCGGGACCATTCCGGTGCGGCACAGTCAGGTTCAGCTCAGCGATTCGGCGCCCGACTTGTCGGCAAAGGTTCTGGACAACACCGTCTCGGGGATCATGGCGCTGCGCGACGCGCTCGATGCCTCCGCCGTGGAGCGGGCCATCGCCCTGTTGCACGGTGCTTCACGCATCGAACTCTACGGCGCCGGTAACTCGAGCGTTGTTGCGCAGGACGGACAGTACAAGTTTTTTCGCTTGCGCATCCCGGCGGTGGCCTATGCCGAACCACGCCTCGAGTTGATGGCGGCTGGATTTCTTGGACCGGGTGACGTGGTTGTGGCGGTTTCGAGTTCCGGGGTCTTGCCTGAATTGTTGGCAGCAGTGGATGTGGCGCGTGCGAATCATGCCGAAGTGATCGCCATCACGGCAAGTCATTCGCCGCTCGCCAGAAAGGCCACAGTCACGCTGGCGGTCGATCACAGCGAGGACAGCGCGACACAGATTTCGATGATCTCGCGAATCCTCCATCTGCTCATGATTGATGTGCTCGCCGTCGGTGTGGCCGTGCGCCAGGCCGATGCCCGCAATCGCGCCCAAGCGGGCGAACAGACGCCGCGTGATGACGACCCCGTCGGGCGCTTGATTTCGCACGCGAACTGACGCGAACCGCTCGGCCAAAGTGACAGGGCAGGGCGATCCCGATGACCCTGAGCCGCTTACTTTCGGGAGTAGCGACTGCCTTGAACATGGCAGAAATTTTTTCGCCACGGCCAGTGTTTTTGCGGTTGCGGCGACGCAATCCTCGCCTGCGTGCGCGCGCCCTTATCGCGTCTCGTCCGCGCTCTCCTGCTTCAGCCAATCGCGAAAGGCCCGCACCGCGGGGCGGTCGGCAATCGCTTCGGGCGCAGCAAGATAGTAGAAGTAGCGCGGCGAAATGGTGACATCGAAGGGAATCACCAGCCGTCCCGCCGCCACGTCGTCAGTGACCAACTGGCGTGGCGCGAGCACGGCGCCCTGGCCACCGAGCGCTGCCTCGAGCGCCAGCGTGGTATTGCCGAAATGCAATGATTTGGCGCCAACCACGTTCGTCGCCCCGGCAATCCGTAACCATTCTTCCCAACTCGGGCGCAATGCCACGTCCACAATGCTTTCATCGTGGATCAGGGTGTGCTTGCGCAGATCGTCCGGCGTGCGCAAGGGCGGCTCACCGTTGAGCAGGCGCGGGCTGCATACCAGCGTGTAGTCAGGCGCCATGATGAAATCGTTGCGGTGTCCCGCCAGGCGACCGTCGCCAAAACGGATCGACACCCTGGTCGTGTCCTTGCGCGGGTCTATCGTCTCGGTTTGCGTCGCAGCCGAATCCCTCTGGCGGTCGATCGCGTCTACGCCACTCGACAGGTGAAGTTCGATCTCAGGGTGCGCCTGCGTAAAGCGCGGCAGGCGTTTTACAAGCCAGCGTGTCGCGAAATTTGGCGGAGCGCAGACCGTCAGTGTGCCGCGCGGGTGACGTGTCGATTCGACCGCCGCGGCCAGGCACTCGAAGGCCTCGCGCACTTTCGGCAGCATCGCCTCCGCCTCGTCAGTCAATTCGAGCCGCCGCGTGAGACGGCGAAACAGCTGCACGTCGAGGTAATCCTCGAGTGTCTTGATCTGCTGGCTAATGGCCGCAGGCGTCACATGCAGTTCTTCCGCAGCCGATTTGAAACTCAGCAAACGCGCAGCGGATTCAAAGGCACGCAACGCTGGCAGCGGGGGCAATCGGTAGGCCATGCGTCTCCATGTAAATCCGAACAAGCTAAGCACGCGGGCGTTCGTGCAATGTGGCGGGAAGCTTCTTATCAACTTGCCACATCGCGCGTCGGGCATTCCCCCAGATGCGATGGTTACAGACTTTTCCGGTTTAGGTAAGAGGCACGAACACGCTTATCGGCGCTGGTCGGCAGGCGTGGCGGCGTCAATGGCGCCGATTGCCGAGCCCGCCGGGCACCGTGACAAATCGTGTCGTGCGGCGAATTCTCGCCGTAAATGCCACGTTTGACGAAGTCAACGGGTTGGCGGTGCAGCGACGCCTCGGTCGTGCGACCTGAAAGTAGGGGAAAGAACGCGGAATTTACTTAATGCTGGAAGAAACGGAGGGAAGCGCCTGTGGTGCGATTCGTGCTACGTCGATGGAACCACTAGCACCGGACGCCCAATGCCGACAAAGGGCGAAGGCCTGGATGTTCCACCGACCTGATCAAGCTGTTTGCTTGACCAGGGTTATTTACGACAGTAGTTCCACTCATGCGCGAACTGGTCGCGTCGCAAAGAGTGAAGCCACTTTTGCTGCCTCATGCAGAGAAGCCCTTTGTGCCGCCTACCATCGCGCGGATACCGTCGAGAAGCGAATGAACGGGCGTGACATTCAGCGCACCACGTGCGCGTTCGTTGGACTCATGCACGCTCTCATTGGCTTGACCATTTGCTTTCCACGGCCATGCATCGACACCTTGCTCAAGCAATTCGCGGCTCACGCCAATGTCGTTGAGAAGTCGATCGTTACGCGAAAGAAGCTCGCGGCGAACGCGTCCCCGTGCGACACCCATCATAAAACCCACATAGCGCGCTTTGATGTTTTCAAATTTTTCAAACATTTTCGTTACCTCATATATAGACGTTAGACACTGAGGGTTTCGTAGCGGGCGTTTGCGAAATTTCCACAGTGAAGTCCGCGGTGCATCACGCCCTGTGACCGTGCCAATAGAAGCCTTGTACGACGACCTACCACTGACCCTCGATCTGCACTCTACTGAAATTGGTGCAGTGCAACAAACGACTTATTTTGATGCTATGCGATAGAAGCGCTTACCTATGGCTGGCACGTCATCGTTGATTCAGTGTCTCGTTGATTGTGGATCCCGCGCTCGGTCATCCTTCCGCGACAGCGACTCGCCGTTAGCCTGCGGTACGCATCGAAAACCGACGCGCGTAAGACGTGGCTAAGCGCGCCTCAAGAGCATTCGGTAGTTTTGAAACGGAGCGATCGTCAATCGTCTTCGAAGCGCGGATTCGATCACGTGAAACGTGGCTGATTGTTGAAGGTGACGCGTCTCTGGGCACAACCATCAAGGCGTGATCAACGTCGGCAGCCATCGGATGTTCTGATTTACGACGCAGGATCGGACAAGCACAAGACGTTCGATGCGTCGCAAACTGGCGTATTACAGTCGGCAGAATTTTCAGCGGGGCACGCGTTGCGAAAGAGCAGGTATCGGGGCAGCGGAGATACGTGCCGTTCTTTCAACAAAAAGATGACTACCGCGATCGGAGTTTACATAACATTGATTATCGCGCTTTTTCTTAGCCTAAAAAATGCGGTCTGTATCCCGCACCACGCAACGTGACCCCGCGTTCACTCTTTTTAATTTATTCGAACAGAATTGTCAACGCACCCGGCGGACGGTGCCCGTACAACATTGAGCGGCGGCATACCTGTTCGTAAAAACCCTCCGGCAACCAACCTTCGCTGCGTGCGCGACGTATTTTTTCGGGCACGTTCCAGTACTTTACATACAGTGCCGTTCGCTCCATCTCCGGATCGAGCTTCGGAACCAGTACAAGCCAGGCCTCGACTTGCGCTAGTGAGACGTCCGCCGGCAAAGCAAGTTTTACATCGTCCCAGGTCACCTTCATTCCGGTACCTCCATCTATGCATAAAATATAAGCGTGGCGATGCTATCGTCATGAGCCTCCTTGGGCTGTTAAAAATGCACTTCACTTTTACGACTCCTTTTGATCCAACAGTTGGAAGGGTTTGAGATTGGGGTTGTTCGATGGCAATGGATTGACCCATCTTTCCGGGTGAACGAGCACGATTGCTGCCAGTTTCCCGGCCAGCGCACCCCCACGCTTGATGACCGCGTAGTGCTGGATGTTGTTGTTGCCTGCCGTGACCAGGTGCCAGCCTGCCTTGACCACGTGGCGCTGCACGATCGACCCTGGCTTGGCAGTGCGCGAACGCACTTCACCATCATCCTCGCCGAATTCCTCGGCAAAGGCCTTGAAGATACGTGGCGATACGAGCGCCATGCCCTGTTCAACGAAATGCACCATGGCGCCCGACTCGTTGTATTTGAGCGCGCCGCTAGCCAGCCCACCTTGCACCCATTCGATGAAGGCCATAGCCAAGGGATGCGCTACGTCGCGCTCGTCAGCGTCGGGCTTGGCGACAAAGGGTGTGACGGCGCGCTCGCCCGCAATGCGCGCGTCCGCCTCCGCGGTGCGCGCCGCACTGTCATCTTCGTCCAGATAATCGTCGCCGCTGGACACTGACTCAGTGCCGTCCCGCATTGTTCGCTTGGGCTCCAGTGTCGGCGTTGGTTTCGCTGCCTCGTTATCCGCCCTTTCGGTTGCTTGTGGCGCACTGACGGGCGTGGTGTCTTGCGCCTTGGCACGAGTTCTCGGAGGCGCACTGTCGGCCAATTTCGGCTCCCGCACCGCTCGCCGATCGCGTTTCTCAACCTTCGGGGGATCGGCGTCAGCGCTCTGGGCGGGCGCGCCCGGCGTGGCATCGCCCTTACGGGCGCGTACCTCGATCGTGCCCTCGAACGGTGCCGGGAAATGCGCCGGATCGTCGAATAATTTGGCGAGTGGAAACCTGAGCATGGCAAATTCGTGGCTATAGCCTGCCCCGGCGATGCGCATGTACCAGATCGCCTGACCCGTCTCCGGGTTCAACTCGATAACGCGGTAGTCCTGCCAGGCATCGAACAGCCGGTCGTTCTTGGTTGGCACGCCTGCCTCATCGGCGCCCAATGTCGTCAGGATCTTCTCGCGCACCGCGTCGGCGCAGCGCTTGGCCACCAAAAAAACTGCGCCATCCCCGACCCAACCCGCGGCGCCATCACGGTTCAGTGGCAGTTCGCCCGCTGCGAGCAGTGCGCGCAGCGCCGATTGCATGCGCTCGATGAGCGGCACCGCGCTCGCAGCCGGGAATCGCGCGCGCGTGCCCGCTTGCAGGTTTGTCGAAGCCGATAGCTGATCGGCTTGGCGCACGATCCGCGCGAGTAACGAGGTGGCGCAATCTTCGCCACCGAGCAGTTGTGTCAGCTCCTCGAGCACCTGGGGCGTGCGCCCAAGAAATGCCAGCGCGCTGGGTGGCACGAGTCGCTGCAGCACGATGATGGGTAATTTGCGGTGCGCGCTGTAATCGCGCTCCGACTTTGGCGCAAAACCCACGCGATATGCCATTGCACCGGTCCCTGGCAGGCTGCCCGCGAGTGGGTACCAGCGCATCGGCGTCGCGCCGGGGCGCTCGATCGTCTCGATGCGCAGATCCGTCATCACCTTGCCCAGGTCGTGCAGCAGCGCACCGAACAGCACGCCATACGTCCAGTGGTCGCGCTGCGCGTCGATCTGCTCAGCCTTGCCGCCGGGCGGCAACAGATGGCCGTTACGCGCGCTCACTGCGCCAAGCGCCGTCTCTACGCCATGGACCGCCAGACCGCCCGCGTTCGCATGGTGGTGCGATTCGCTCGCCGGCAGCAATTGCACCATGTCGAGATAGGCCTGGATGGCCGGCTCGATATCGCGCTCCCACACATGGGGCGCGAGCTTGCATTCACGGCGCAGCCGCTGCAGCGTGGCGCCCAATGCGCACACCTCGATCAGATCGCCTGATGAAGCCACGCGCAGCCAGCCGCCGCCCAGCTCACCGAGTCGTTCGCGTGCGCAGGCCTCCGGTACGGGTGGCGACGGCGCGGGAACCTATAATATTTCAACTGCTGCCGCTCTGATCGTGGCTGGTTGCGGCGTTCCAGTTGCCAAACATGGTAACAAAGCCGCATCGTCTAAATCTGGTTCATCTGAAGTTCTCGAAGCACTCGGCGTGAAGCTCGATATCGAGCCCACTCGAAGTACTCAGTGTATCCATGAGGCCGGTCTCGGCTTTATGTTCGCCGCGCTCCACCACAAAGCGGTTGGAGCCGCCGCCGCCGCACGCTCGGGTTTGGGGGTACGAACACTGTTTAATGTCCTTGGCCCGCTCTCAAATCCTGCCAGCGCAAAGTACCAATTGATGGGTGTATTCTCGCGCGCGCTTTTGCGCCCGATCGCGGAGGTGATGCCGCGTCTTGGCGTTGAAGCTGCCTGGGTGGTCCATGGCGCAGATGGCCTCGATGAACTGACGACAACCGGCCCAACATTTGTCGCTGCATTGAAA
>CBDULG010000145.1:0-7643 GCA_965367985.1 uncultured Rhodocyclaceae bacterium | reverse complement strand
GAAAGGCGATCGAGACCGAAGAAGGTATATGCGACAACCGCCGCGAAAAACGGCGTCGCCCAGCCAGTGTGGCCAACCATACCGAAGGGCAGAATGAAGCAATACACGTAGGCGGTGCGGTGCACCAGCAACGCGTAAGCGAAGGGCAGCGGTGTGGATGAAATGCGCTCCGAGGCCGACTGCACCGCAGCCAGCGCGTCGAGCCGTTCGTCGAGCATGCGCAGGCCGATGCTGTCGAGGTCGCCACTGCGCTGAAGTTCACCGATGCGCTCGCCCATGCGGCGCAGGAAATAGTCGGCTGGACTGCACGAGGCGAGTGCCGCGTCGGCGTGCGCGCCGCTGACGAAGCGCACCAGATCCTCACGCACGTCTTCGCTTCGCAGCGTGCCGCGCAGACCATGCGCGTAGGCGAGGGTGAAATTCATGATCTCGCGGCGCGCCGGATTCTCGCTGCCCAACAGCGTCTGCGCTGTCCGTGCCAGGGCGCGTACGCCCAGAATCATGCGACCCCATTCGGTGCGCGCTTCCCACCAGCGATCGTAGGCGGCATTGTTGCGGAATCCGAGAAACAGCGACAAGGCGATTCCGAGCAGCGTGAATGGCGTCAGCGTGGTATCGCCCAGCGCGATGAGATGGG
The DNA here is from genome assembly GCA_965367985.1 of uncultured Rhodocyclaceae bacterium. Taxonomy (GTDB): domain Bacteria; phylum Pseudomonadota; class Gammaproteobacteria; order Burkholderiales; family Rhodocyclaceae; genus Nitrogeniibacter. Next base: position 7,006 of record CBDULG010000145.1, on the reverse strand, counting down.
TCTCTTCGAGCCACACGACAAGGCTTGCGAAAAGCCCGACGGCGATGATCTGCGGCAGGATGCGTGGCACCACCGACCCCTTGACCGCAAACAGAACGGCAAACGCGCCAGGGTGTTCTCGAACGATCATGTGCGACTCCGTGCGCGCCAGTGATCGGAAAATACTGGCACAGAAGCGCGCGCAAATCAGCCCCGCAATGCGGCCATGGCAAACAGCGTCAGTACCGCCATCGCATAGGCCAGCAAACAATAGCGGCCATTTTGCCGCGCCATCGTCACTGCCGACAGGCCGTAGCGTCCCTGCAAGGCCAGATGAATGCCCGACATGGGACTGGCCGCCAGACCGATCGCCCAGCACTGCGTGTACACCATCGCCATGAGCAGCGGATCGGGGTCGAGCGGGGCCAGCCAGGCGGCCACCATGGTGATCGAGATGACCGCGTGAATGCCGAGCACGCACAGCACGATCATGCCGGCCAGCACCATCGACGCTTCGAGCGGACCGACGCGATCCATCGGCAGCCAGCCGCCGCTGGTCGAGATCAGCGCGTTCAATCCGGTGGCGAGCACGGCGGCGGCAAGAAAAAGTGACAACTCCCCGCGCATCGCCGGCAGACGATAGCGCACATGACGCGCGAATTGAGTGCTTCCCGCGATCACACCGCCGCGCGCCATCACGATCACCGCCGCCATCAGCGGCGCAGCAAGCGACACGATCGCCAGCGTGGTCCAGTGCGGCCACACGGCGTGACCGGCCAGTACCATCAATGCCAATACCAGCGGCACCCACAGCGCCGAGGCATGCATCGGATAACCGACAAAGGCCTCGCCGACGCCGGGCCGGCGCAGCAATTCGCGCACGGCCAGCACGTTGATCACCACCGCCAAGGGCACACCGGCGATTGCCAACTGACCGAGGCTGACGCCTGGCGCGTAGGTCAGCGCCACCGCGGTCGCGGCGAAGAACGGCGACCACAACGCGGCGGCGAGAAAGCCGCGGGTCAGCGCGCTTGCCTGCGTCACGGTCGGCTCACGTCCGCCGGCCATGCGATCGGCCATGAGGAAGACGGCGGAAATATTGATCACCGCGCCGAGGGCATGCACCCCGGCTACGGTGCGCCACAGGGCGGCGCGACCACGCGGAAGCGTGCCACCCGCCTCCAACCCGAGCAGTTGCAGGAAGCTCACCGACACCAGCATGCCGAGCAAGGCGGTATTGTTGGTCAGCACGCCCAGCCACGGAAACGCCCCGCTGCGCCACCCGGCCCACGCCAGCGCCGCCAGGCCGATCGCCATGAGCATCAACGATTGCTGGCGCTGACGGCGATCGAGCCCGCGCCACAGCAAGACCAGCGCCGTCCACGCGGCAATGCCGGCAAGCCACGCCGGCACCGGCAGGCGCGCACCGCGGGCGGTGGCGAAAACCGCCATCAGCAGCAGACACAGGGCGGCGAGACGATCGGCATATTTGCCGGCTAAGGGTCGCATGAGCCGCTATGATTCCAATCGAAAGAAGGCGCGTGAACTCTACGCCCTGCGCCGCGCGACCGCGTCCGCATTGTCCTGCACCGTGCACACTGAAGGAAGCGCCACACCATGCCCGAACGTACCCTCGCCGTCGTTTTCAACACCCGCTCGGCAGGCGGGCAAGCGGCAGGACTGCGCGAATGCATCGAGACCGAACTGGAGCAGCCGGGCTTCCGGCTGCAGTGGTTTTCGCCGCAACGCTCCGCGATGCTCGATTCATGCTGTGAAGCGGCTGTCGCCAGTGCCGAACTGGTGATCGCGGTCGGCGGCGACGGCACGGTGCGCAGCGTCGCCCAGGCAGCGCGTGCCGCCGGCAAACCGATGGCGATCGTGCCGACCGGCACTTACAACTTTGTCGCGCGCCACCTCGGCATCCCGGCCGACCCCGCCGAAGCATGCCGCCTGGTGATCGACGGCGACGTGCGCGCGGTGGCCTGCGGCGATCTCAACGGCCGGCTTTTCTTCAACCACGCAGCGTTTGGTCTGTACACCCGCATCATCGCGGCGCGCGAACGGCACACCGCGATGCTCGGGCGCAGCCGCGTCACGGCCGTGCTTTCCGGCCTGGCAACGCTGTTCAACCGCTACCCGGTACTGAATCTCGACATGACGCTCGATGGCGTGGGACGACGCGGCCGCGCCAGCGCAGTGTTTTTCGCCGCCAACCCCTTGCTGCTCGCCTCGATCGACACCGATTTCGCCCACCGCTGCGAAGACAACGCACTTGGCCTGGTGATCATGCAACGGCAGAAACGCCGGCATGTACTGATGGCGGCACTGCGCGCGTTATTTGCCCGCCTGGCGCATGCGCCCAGTTTCGAGCTGGTCACCGTGCGCAGCGCCCGGGTCGACGTAAAACGACCGCGGCGCCGCTTGCGCGTTTCCATCGACGGCGAGATCATCAAGTGCCCGCTGCCGCTGGAAATCCATTACCAGGCCGACGCCGTGCAAGTCGTTACGCCGAGCAATCATGACTGACATCCCCTCGCCGCTGCGCATCGTCCATCTGTCCGATCTGCACTTCGGTGCGCAACACCCGGGCGCGGCCGACGTGCTGCTCGAGAGCGTGCATTCGCTCGCCCCTACGCTCACCCTGATTACCGGCGATCTCACGCAGCGCGCGCGCAACAGCCAGTTCATCGCCGCACGCGCTTTTTTCGACGCCTTGCCGGGCGACTGGCTGGCCGTTCCGGGCAATCACGACATGCCGCTCTTTCGCCCCTGGCACCGGCTGTTCACGCCGCGCGGCCGCTACCACCGCCATATCGGCGACCCCACCGCAGCGCGCCTTGACTGGCCCGATCTGCGCCTCACCTTGCTCGACAGCACCGATCCGCTCGCCTGGCGCGCCGGCCGGTTGAAACCGGAAGCCGCCGATCGCGCCGCCAACTGGCTCGCCCAGGGCATGCCGGGACAACTGCGGCTCGCTGCCGCGCACCACCCCTTCGCCTCCCGCCAGCGCGGCAACAAGGGCGGCATGAGCGGCGCACGCCACGCGCGCCGCGTGCTGATCGATGACGGCGGGGTCGACGTGCTGCTGTGGGGGCATTTGCACCGCAGTGAAACGATGCTGCTCGAAGGCGCTGGCACCCGCCACGCGATCGGCATTGGCGTCGGCTCGCCGACCTCGTCGCGCCACCCGGCCGAGGGATTCTTTTTTCATCAGATCGATGCGACGCACGATACCGTGCAACTGACCGTGCTGCGCCGTCTCGGCAACGAGCCGCATTTTCATCAGGTCGCACATCACCGCTATGTGCGCGACAGCGCTGGCTGGCGGGCGATGTAGCGCGTTCAGCTTCAACGAAAAAGGGCCTTCCATGAACATCCGCCCCGCCACCGCCGCCGACAGCCAGATCATCAGCGAACTGTCGGGCGAACTCGACTACCCCGTCGATGCAAACGACGTCGCCGCACGCATCGTGGCGCTTGGCACGCAGCCCGACCACCGCCTGCTGGTCGCCGAACTCGACGGCCAAGTAGCGGCGTGGATTCACGCTTTTCGTGCGCTTCGTGTCGAATCGGCGCCGTGGGTCGAAATCGCCGCGCTCGTCGTCGCGGCCGAACAGCGCGGCCAGGGCATCGGCGAGGCGCTCGTCGAGGCGGTCGCCGATTGGGCGCTCACGCAGGATGTTGCTTCGCTGCGCGTGCGCTCCAACATCAGGCGCGAACGCGCCCACGGCTTTTACGCGCGCCTCGGCTTCACGCAGGACAAAACGCAACTCGTGTTGTCGCGGCCACTCGGTTGAGCCGGGCCGCCGCGCTCACTCCTCGGCCGCCAGTGGCGCCGGCATCGACTTGAGATGCACGTCGCGTTGCGGGTACGGAATGGTGATGCCGGCCGCCTTGAAGCGCTTCCACACTGCAAGGTTGACATCGGTGCGTACATTGCCGATGCCGTTTTCCGGATCGCTGATCCAGAGGCGCAATTCGAGCTCGATACCGCTGTCGGCGAACCCCATCAAACGTGCGGCCGGTGGCGGATCGGTGAGAATGCGTGGCGACGATTCGACCGCTTCGAGGAGCAGGGCCATGGCGTGTTCAGGATCGTCGTCGTAGCTGATCTGGACCGGAATGCGCACCCGCGTGTTGCGGTCGGAGTAACTCCAGTTGACCACTTCCGAGGTGATCAGATTCTCGTTCGGGATCAGCCGCTCGACGCCATCGCGGTCGCGCACCACCACGTAGCGCGCGCGCAATTCCTGCACCCAACCGTATTTGCTTTCATTGCCGCCGACGGAGATCACGTCGCCCGGTTTGATCGAGCGATCGAGCACCAGGATGAAGCCGCTGATGAAGTTGCTGGTGATGCGCTGCAGGCCGAAACCGATACCGACGCCCAGCGCACCACCGAACACCGCCAGCGTGGTGAGATCGATACCCACCGCGTCGATGGCGACGAAGAAGGCCAGCGCAATCAGGATCGACTTGCTGAATTTGCCGAACGCCACCTGCAGCGACGGCGTCATGTGCGGCATGCGGCGCATGCGCCGTTCGATCACGCCCGAGATCCAGAAGGCGAGCGTCAGCAACAGCGCGATCAATGCAACCAACTTGATCGTCGCGAGCAACGAGATGCGCGAGTTGCCCATCTTGAAGGCCAACGCGTCGAGACTTTCCTCCACTGCGGGCAACCATCCCGTCAGATGCAGTGCAACCACCACCCAGATGGCGCCGACGATGATGTTTTCCCAGGCCTTGAGCGCGGGCGTCACGCGAAAGCCCTTGCGCAACGCATACACCAGCAGGCGCACCGCCGCCAGCGAGAGCACCAGCGGCACGACGATATCGAGCAGCGCCGTCTGGAAACCCATGCCGACCAGCAGCCCGCGGCCGAGCAACACCACCACCAGCATCGACAGCGGCACCACGATGCGCTTCACGGTGTGCAAGGTGAAACGCCGGGCGCCGACAAACGGGTGCGCTTTGTCCTCGGCATGCAGGTAATCGCGCACCCGCCGATAGACCAGCCAGGCACCAAATGCCGCGATTACGACCACCAGCACCTGGTAAAGCATGCCGGGCGTCATGAGTGCTGCGAGCAAGCGCTTGGCTTGCACCATAAACGTTTGAATATATGCTTCCATCCACTCTCCAGTTACCGCTTCGCAACACCCGCCTGTATTGCGTGGATGCTCGACTCACCGTGTCGGGAAGACGGCGAATAATCCGATTGCGCGGCTCGCGGGGCGTCGACGGCGGGTATGCCGGAACGCCACTGGAGCGCGATGACCGCACCACCACTGCTGGCTAAGATCAGCACGTGTCAAATACTGTCGGCAGGAGACGCCCGCCCCTGCCGCTGAAATTGCCGCTTTGGCGGCGGACCGCATAGACGATTAACGGCGCGAAGTCGTTCAGCTTTCGTCACTCGTCCCATGCGTCGCGGCAAAGCGCCGCGCCAGTTCCATCCGCAGCGTTTTACGCGTCTCGGCCGCTTCGAAGCGCCGTTTTTCCTCTGCCGTCGCAGGTTTCAGCGCGGGCACGCTGGCGGGTTTGCCGTCGTCGTCGACCGCCACCATGGTGAAGAAGCAGCTATTGGCGTGGCGCACCACCTGGTCGCGGATGGATTCGGCCACCACCTTGATGCCGATCTCCATCGACGATCGCCCGGTGTAGTTCACGCTGGCGAGAAAGCTCACGAGTTCGCCGACGTAGATGGGCTGGCGGAACATCACCTGATCGACCGACAAGGTGACGACATAGCGCGATGAATAGCGGCTTGCGCACGCGTAGGCCACCTGATCGAGCAGCTTGAGCACCGCGCCACCATGCACCTTGCCCGAGAAGTTCGCCATGTCCGGTGTCATCAGCACGGTCATGTTGAGTTGATGCGCGATCAGGTCCATTTTGCGTTCCCCCTTGATGTTTCGCAGCACTTCCAGCGTCCGCCGCGCAACGCTGGCGGTTGCGCCCGTGAAAGCTCAAGACAATCCCGCTAAAGCGCGCGATCGTCAAGCTCGAGGGTGCCGCGAGGAAACTCCGCCTGGGTGCCTGCTGCGCCATGGCGTTGCCGTGCGGCACCACCGGCGCCCACCAAGAAGCAGAAAAAGAATGACCGGCGACGGGTCGCCGGGCACTCACTCAATCGATCTGCTGCCGACGCCAAGCAGGCCGCCGATTAGAAAACGCGAAGCGGGATTCGTCTTCGCGTTTTCGGCAAGTGTTTTGAAAGGAAAGCGCCCGCGCAAGGCGGACGTGCGCTCACATCTGTTTTGGGTCCATCTTCATTTCGGAAGGGAACAGATCGACCGAGATCAGTACCGCCGTCTCGGTTCCGGTGTTCTTCCACCAGTGCGAGGTGCCATTCTTCTCCGGCGCGACGTCACCCGCCTTGTGGGCAATCGGCTGCGCACAACTGCTCGCGTATTCGACGACTTCGCCGGAAACGATGTAGATCATTGCCGGACGCTCGTTGTGGCTGTGCCACGGCACGATGGCACCCGGCTTCATCTCGAGCTGGCGCAGGCGGAACAAGCGGCCTTGCAGCGCCAGGGGTTCCTTTGACAGATCGGTCGATGCACGAACGACGTCGGTCACATCCTTCGGCATGGTGGGGCCGGGCTGCTGGCCCTGGCCGTCGGCAACGCGCTGGTCGGCCGGGCATTCGCCTGCCTGAGCGGCCGGCGCGAGAACAGCGATCACACTGGCGACCAGCGCGGGGAAGGCGACGCGCTGCCACTTCGACGGGCGGCGGTATTGCTTGATCATGCTCATGGTGTCAATCTCCGGACGGTGGGGTAAAGGTTCGGCGGACCGGCCCGTCATCGCATTGAATCGGGTACCGCGCCGGAAGCCACTATGCCGCCCGGAATTCACGTCGCAATCAATGAAGCTTCACGCTTTGATCACGGCAGCCGGGTTCGCCGACGAAGACGTTTGCCGCGCAGCCATCGAGGGGGACCCATGTTTCCCGACCTTGAACTGGTAGCACCGCTCGGAAGCAACGACTATTTTCGAACCGACCGCTGCCGCTGCG
>CBDULG010000144.1:0-7660 GCA_965367985.1 uncultured Rhodocyclaceae bacterium | reverse complement strand
CAGATCGTACTTCGGGCGAAGCGCTCCGAGGCCAATCCAGATCGGCGATTGATCGCTGCGTGTGAACGAAACAGGCCGTCCATGAAGGACGGCCTGTGTCGGTGAAACTGTGGCGCGCTCGGCAGGATTCGAACCCACGACCCCCTGGTTCGTAGCCAGGTACTCTATCCAACTGAGCTACGAGCGCAGCCTAATCGAGCATTATATAGCGCACTCGCACTGTGTAAAGCTCGCCGTGGCGGAGACGGAGGGATTCGAACCCTCGATACCGTTTTTGACGGTATGCTCCCTTAGCAGGGGAGTGCCTTCGACCTCTCGGCCACGTCTCCTCACCACAGGGCCGCGATCATATCGGTTTCAGGTCGGCCGGTCAAACCACCTCACTCCGCCTCGGCATCCAGCCCGAAAGCCCTGTGCAGCACGCGCACGGCGAGCTCGAGATACTTTTCATCGATCACCACCGAAATCTTGATTTCGGAGGTCGAGATCATCTGGATATTGATGCCCTCTTCGGCCAGCGTGCGGAACATCAGCGACGCCACACCCGGATGCGAGCGCATCCCCACCCCCACCACCGACACCTTCGCCATGCTGGCATCACCGCGCACTTCACGGGCACCAATATGTTCGCGCACCTTTTCGAGCAACTCGACAGTGCGGTCGTAGTCGCCGCGCCCGACAGTGCATGAAAAATCGGTGGTGCCGTCACGGCCCATGTTCTGAATGATCATGTCGACATCGATCATGGCATCGGCGATCGGGCCGAGAATTTGATAGGCCGTACCCGGTTTATCGGGGACACCCAGCATGGTCAGTTTGGCCTCGTCGCGATTGAAGGCGATGCCGGAGATGATCGGCTGTTCCATAACGTTGTTTTCCTCAACAGTAATCAGTGTGCCCTCGCCGCCGTCTTCAAAACTGGAAAGCACACGCAGCTTGACCTTGTACTTGCCGGCGAACTCGACCGAGCGGATCTGCAGCACCTTCGAACCGAGACTCGCCATCTCGAGCATCTCTTCGAAGGTGATTCGGTCGAGCTTGCGCGCTTCGGGCACGATGCGCGGATCGGTGGTGTACACACCGTCGACGTCAGTGTATATCTGGCATTCATCGGCCTGCAGCGCGGCCGCCAGCGCCACCGCCGTGGTGTCGGAACCGCCGCGGCCGAGGGTGGTGATATTTCCCGCTTCGTCGACGCCCTGAAAACCGGCCACGACGATCACATTGCCGTCGTCCAGATCGCGCCGCATCGGCGTCTCGTCGATGCTCAGGATGCGCGCGCGCGTGTGCACGCTGTCGGTCAGAATTCGCACCTGCCCGCCGGTGTAGCTCTTTGCGTCGACGTCAATGGCATGCAGCGCCATGCACAACAGGCCGATCGTCACCTGTTCACCTGTCGATACCACGACATCAAGTTCGCGCGGCGTTGGCGTAGCGGAAACTTCCTTGATCAGCGCGATGAGGCGGTTGGTCTCACCGCTCATCGCCGACACCACGACCACGACCTGGTGTCCCTCGGCACGAAAACGCGCAATCCGCTGAGCGACGCTTCGGATCCGCTCGGCCGAACCCACCGACGTACCACCGTACTTCTGAACTATGAGCGCCATGGCATTCCTTGCAATTGGCCGGCCACGAATGGCCTGAAATCAGGCCGACTATTGTACCCAATGGCGGTTAGACAACTCCCGCCGCACTGCAATACGAGAAAAAACCCCCGGCACATAGTCAATACAGTTATATTGACGTTCGTGAGAAAATGCTTGTGTGTTGCAAACGGTGATGTCTATAATTCATTCGTCGTACAACTAAAGTAATACGGCAAACTTGGTGGCGAACTTAGCCAAAAGACGAAAGTCATATTCGTACAAAATATAAGTGTGGAGAGGCCAAAGACATGAAAGGCGTAGATAAATTAGACGTTCGCGAGATCCGGCGGAAGCTCGGTCTCAATCAATCGGAGTTCTGGTCACAGATCGGCGTTACGCAGAGTGGCGGCTCGCGTTACGAAAGTGGGCGCAGTATTCCGCGCCCAGTGCAGGCACTGCTCCGCCTCGTGCACATCGAGCGTGTCGATATCGACAAGGTGCGGCGCGAAGACGTTGAAGTGTCGGCGTACCTGAAAAAGAACAAGCCGGACCTGTACAAGGACATCAAGAAGGAAGCGCGCAACGCGAGCAAGAAATAATCCGCCACGTGCGGATGCGCTGGATCAGGGGCTGACCTTCACCGTCAGCCCCTTTTCACGTATGCGCTGAGCGATCTGTTCGAGCTCCGATTCGCTCAGTGGAGTAATCCGCGACGCCGCGCTCTGCATCGACGGCCGCGCGACGCCGTAGAGCAATACGCCCTGCAAAGCGTCGAGGCCCGCCGCCTCCAGACACGCAAGGTAGTGGTCGATATGCGCCGCCGTCGGCGCCTCGCCATCCCACCGGAACATACACGTTTGCACCCACGTTGGGCATAAGGCGGCGCAGCTGCGCAGCGCATTTGAAATAGCCGCCGGCGACAGATTGACCGAATTGATGCGTTCGATGTCCTCGCTCGTTCCGGCATCAACCTTGAACCACACTTCCCCACCGGCCGCCGCAATCTGTGCCACGCCGCGCTGCACGACCTCGCGCAGCATCAGGCTGCCGTTGGTGATCACGCGAATCGGAACGTGCTGCAGGCCGGCCGCGTCGCGCAGCGCGGCAACCCGTGCAACGATCGCGTCAAAGCCTGCTGCGCTGGTGGGCTCGCCGTTACCCGAAAACGCAATATCCTGAACGACACGCAAGCCTTCCGGCACGTGTTGCGCCAGGTAATCGCCCCGGGTGAGCGCTTCGAGGAAACCGGACAACTCGGATTCCAGAACGGCGATGTCGATCGGCGGCGCGGCGCCGCGAACCAGATCTGGCACCTGGCAGTAGACACAGGCCCAATTGCAAGCATTGTTAGGATTGAGATTGATCCCCACCGAGACCCCGCCGGCGCGGCGCGACAGCACCGGATAGACATACGTCATGCCCGCAAAATCGCGCCGATGATCGTTGATTCGAAGCTCGCGCATTTCCTAGTCCTCTGCCGGGCTTGCCCGGGGATTCATAAGTGCCAATGATATAATCCGCCGCCTTCTCGCGGGAAATCAGCATGCGCATCACGCGTCGCCTGGAGTTCGACTCCGGACACCGAATACCTGACCACGCCAGCCAGTGCAAGCATTTGCACGGCCACCGCTATGTCATCGAAGTCACGCTCACCGGCGAAATCATTCACGCCGACGGAAATCCTGCCAACGGCATGGTCATGGACTTCGGCGAGATCAAGCGCATTGCCAAGGAGCATGTCGTAGACGCCTGGGATCACGCCTTTCTGGTCTACCGTAACGACCATCCCGTGGTGGAATTTCTTGCCACCATTCCCGACCACAAGACGGTGCTGCTCGACGACGTACCGACCGCTGAGAATCTCGCGCTCATCGCTTTCCGCCTGCTCGACGCGCACTACCAGGACACCTTCGGCAACCACCTTCAGCTCGAACGGGTCCGCCTCTACGAAACCCCGAACTGCTGGGCCGACGCGACCCGCCAGATGCGTTGATGCGGCGCGGAACGCTGGGCGATTCGTGCGCCGTGGCATGAGCGCGCCCGGCGGCGTCGCACGGCGCCGATAGTCACTATCGGCTTGCGCACATCGAGTCCTCCGTGCGCGGTGATACGATCACGCTCATCTCACTGCGGTGTGCCCCGAGGACTTGCCCGTGTTCGATTCCACCATCCTGGCGGTCGCCGCCTTCCTCGCCGGCATTCTCAACAGCATCGCGGGCGGCGGCACCTTTCTTACTTTTCCGGCGCTGGTCTATGTCGGCATCCCGCCGGTCGCGGCCAACGCGACCAGCGCGGTCGCCGTTTTTCCGGGCTATCTGGGCGGTGTCGCCGGCTTCCGCAAGGAACTTCGCGAACTCGATACCAGCGCGATGCTGCGCCTTGTCATCCTCAGCCTGATCGGCGGTCTGGCGGGCTCGCTGCTACTGCTGGTTTCATCGAACGAAGTGTTCTCCGTGATCGTGCCCTTCTTGCTGCTCGCCGCCACGGCCTGCTTCGCATTCCAGGCACAGATCCAGCGCTGGACGTCGACCAGCCGCTTCGCCGCAAAGCCCTATGGCGCCGTCGGCACACTCGTGGTGTCGAGCTACGGCGGCTACTTCAACGGCGGACTGGGAATTGTCTTGCTGGCGTTGTTTTCGCTGTGGGGGATGACCAACCTCAATGCAATGAACGGTCTGAAGAACGCCGCCTCATTCATTATTTCCGCCATCTCGGTGATCACCTTCGCCGTCGCCGGGGTAGTCTATTGGCCGGCCGCGGTGCTGATGATGTTCGCAGCCATCGTCGGCGGCTATGCAGGTGCCTGGCTGGCGCGCAAGCTCAGCCGGACGGTGGTGCGGAATATCGTGATCGCGATCGGACTGTCGATGAGTGCGATTTTCTTTGCGCGCCTTTTCGGCTGAGCCGCCGCCCGTCACGTGTCGGCCCGCTGGCCGATGCCGTAACGTCGCAATCGCGCGGCGATCGCCGAGTGCGACGCACCCAGGCGTTTGGCGAGCCGTCGCGTGGACGGATAGTCGGCGAAGAGCCGTTCGAGCAGGTCTTTCTCAAAATCCGCCACCGCCGCTTCAAGCGTGGTGATCTCGCCGCCGGCACGTGTTGGTAACGGGCTGAGCGCGCCCGCAAGTTCCAGATCACCGGCGCCGATCACCAAGGTTTCGGCGATCGTCACGGCGCGGAAGATCGTATTTTGCAGCTGACGCACATTGCCCGCCCAGGCGTTGTCGAGCAAGGCGTTTCGCGCCGCCGACGAAAGTCGCAGGGTCGGCCGCGCGGCCTGCTCGCAGGCTCGGGCGAGGAAGAATTCGGCCAGCGGCAAAATGTCGCCCGGGCGTTCCCGCAGTGCCGGCACATGGAGATTTAGCACGTTCAGGCGAAACAACAAATCCTGGCGGAACTGACCATGGGTGACCATTGCGTCCAGATCGCGATGGGTCGCGCTGATGACGCGCACATCGACCTTCGCCTCGCGCTCGCCGCCCACCCGGCGGAAGCTGCCGTCGTTCATGAAGCGCAGGATCTTGGCCTGCAAGTAGGGCGACATCTCGCCGATTTCGTCGAGAAAGACCGTGCCGCCATCGGCCAGCTCGAGTAATCCCGGCTTGCCGCCGCGCAGCGCGCCGCTGAATGCCCCCGGCGAATAACCGAACAGTTCGCTTTCTGCCAGACTTTCCGGAAGCGCCGCACAGTTGAGCGCGAAGAAGGCCTGGCCGTGGCGAGTGCTGCCGGCGTGACAGGCGTGGGCGAGCAGCTCCATGCCGGTGCCGGTCTCGCCGGTAATCAACAGCGGCGCATCGACCAGCGCCATGCGCGCTGCGCGCTGCTTGAGCTGCACAATTTGCGCGGATGTGCCGAGGATGCTTTCAAATCCGCCCGCGTTAATGTTCTGCAGCGCACTGAGCCGCTCACCCATCCGGCTCGGCGCATGCAGGGTCAACACGGCGCCCGCCACGCGCCCACTGCCTTCATGCAGCGGAAGCGTCTCGAGCATGAAGGGTTCTCCGTTGATCTCGACCTCACGCGCCGCCAGTTGATAGCCGCCATCGACCAGCGCATCGAGCAGCGCCGGATCGCCGATCAGCGCCTGCATCGAGGTTGCCAGCAACGCGGCTTCACTCATCCCGCTCGCGCTCACCGCCGCGCCATTGGCCACCACGATCCGGCCCCTGGCATCCACGGCGAAAACCGGATCGGCCTGTGACGCCAGCAAAGCATTAAGATAGAGGCGTCGCTGTGCGCCGGGCAGCATGGCGACGACATCGACAGCGCGAACGTCGGGCACGCGTTGCAGCTGGCCACGCAACCAGTCCAGTCCCGCCTGATCAAGCGCCGGCGCCTCGATGTAGATGTGCGGCGGCTCGACCTCGACCGCGGTCACGCTCAGGGCACGCTGGGCAAGAACCGCGAGAATTTCCTGGGCGATTCCCACCCTGTCGGTGAATAGAATATCAATTCGCACATTGGCACCTGTACTGCTTTTCATACAGTGTAGCGAATTCCGCACACGTAGTACAAGCCACTGTTTCCATTAACTATTTTTGCTTTCAATGACACGCGAGACATTGTTTCGTATTGATTTCGCTACAGCCCTTCACTCCCACGCCACCATGCGGTCAGGTAACTCATTGAATTCAAATAATTTTTTTACTTGGCACAGCTATTGCTCTACATCAGTCCATTGGCGACGCCACCGCGGCTGAGCTTGTCTCGAACCCAAACCACAATATTGGAGAAGCGCGATGCATGTCCTCGTACTCGGCAGCGGTGTCATCGGGGTGACCATGGCCTATTACCTTTCTCGCGACGGTCACGAAGTCACCGTGATCGACCGTCAGCCCGGCCCCGCCCTGGAAACCAGCTACGCCAACGCGGGCCAGGTGTCGCCCGGCTACTCGGCGCCGTGGGCCGGACCCGGCGTGCCGGTGAAGGCGATCAAGTGGATGCTCATGCACCACAGCCCGCTGGTCATCAAACCAATGCTCGATCCGGCGATGTGGCGCTGGGGGCTTGCCATGTTGCGCAACTGCACGGAGGCGCGCTACGCCGTCAACAAAGGTCGCATGGTGCGACTGGCCGAATACAGCCGTGACTGCCTGAAGGAATTGCGCGCCGACACCGGCATCAGCTATGACGACCGCGCCCAGGGCACCCTGCAGTTGTTCCGCACGCAAAAGCAACTCGACAGCGTCGGCAAGGACGTCGAGGTGCTCAAGCAGTACGGCGTGCCTTACCAGGTTTTCGAAGGCGACGGCTATGTCGAGTACGAACCCGCACTTGCGCTGACCAAGGACAAATTCGTCGGCGCGCTGCGTCTGCCAACCGACGAAACCGGCAACTGCTTCAAGTTCACTGAGGCCCTCGCAAAGATGGCCGAAGCGCAGGGCGTGAAATTTCGCTACGGCGTCAACATCCAGGGCATCGACCGCGAAGGCGATCGCATCAGCGGCGTGCGCACCGACGGCGGCGTGTTCACCGCGGATAAATACGTGATGGCGCTGGGCAGCTATTCCCCGCTCATGCTCAAGCCGATCGGCATCGACGTGCCGATCTATCCGGTCAAGGGCTTCTCGATTACCGTGCCGATCACCGACGCAAGCAAGGCGCCTGAATCGACCATCATGGACGAGACGCACAAAGTGGCGGTCACCCGCCTGGGCGACACCATTCGCGTGGGCGGCACGGCGCAGCTCTCCGGATACGACCTGAAGCTCAACGACGCGCGCCGCAATACGCTCGATTTCGTGGTCACCGACCTGTTTCCGAAGGGCGGCGATGTTTCAAAGGCCGAATTCTGGACCGGCCTGCGCCCGATGACACCCGATGGCACGCCGATTCTCGGCGAGACGCGCTACGACAACCTGTACCTCAGTACCGGCCACGGCACGCTCGGCTGGACCATGGCGCCAGGTACTGGACGCGTCATGGCGGATCTGATCGGCGGCCGCAAACCGGAGATCAGCATGGAAGGCCTCACCGTCGCGCGTTACAGCTGACCCGAGTTACTGCACGAGTGCCTCGTCGAGCACTTCTACCCAATGTTTCACGGGTGTGGCGGTACACGTTGGCAGGTG
>CBDULG010000143.1:0-7719 GCA_965367985.1 uncultured Rhodocyclaceae bacterium | reverse complement strand
CGAAGCGGTCGCTGATGCGGCGATTGCCGCGCCGCCCGCGCTCGATCTGCAGGTGCTGCTCGGCCTGCCGGGGGTCGCGGGCGATATGAATGCACCGCTGATCAAACGCCTCGTCTCCTTGTTTCTCGACGACACCGGCAGCCAGCTCGACGGGCTCGATGCGGCAATCGCGGCGGGCAGTGCCGAGGCCGCGCAGCGCCAGGTTCACAAGATGAAATCGGCCGCCGCAGCGGTCGGTGCCGCGCGTCTTGCCGAAGAGGCGCGCGAGTTTGACAAGCGGTTGAAAGACGGCGATACCGAGGATGGGGTGGAGTGCATCAAGCGTATGCGCGAAGCCTTTGCCGCCTATCGCGAGGCGCTGCGCGCGCAAGGCGTGGTTGCCAATTCCGGCGGCGCATCCGCCCACAGGATGACAATCCAATGACAGAAATTGATAGCCCGCGGCTGCTCGTTGTGGATGATGACGAAGTCACCCGCATGCTGGCGTGCGCGGCCCTCGAGGAAGCCGGGTTTTCCGTCGCGGAAGCGGACGATGGTGAATCCGGACTGGAGGCGTACGCGCGCGAGCAAGCCGATCTGATCTTGCTCGATGTGATGATGCCCGGACTCGACGGTTTCGAGACCTGCCGACGTCTGCGCGCCAGCGGCGCCCACGTGCCGGTGATCATGCTCACCGGACTCGAGGATACGGCGTCGATCGAACGTGCCTACGACAGCGGCGCCACCGACTTCATTTCCAAGCCGATCAACTGGACCCTGCTGCGTCATCGGGTGCGTTATGCACTGCGCGCTGCGGCGGCGGTAGACGAACTGGTGCGCAGCGAGCGCAACCTCAGCGCGGCGCAGCAGATAGCGCGCATCGGCAGTTGGGAGTGGCAGGTCGACAGTGACCAGTGCCAACGCTCGGACACCTATTGCGCGCTCTTCGGCGAAACGCCCGACTCCTTCGGCGCCGGCATGTCGGCGCTGGTCGAGCGGGTCTATCCGCCCGACCGTGCGCGGGTCTGCGAGGCCATCGAGGGCGTCAGGCGCGGCAAACGCTATTCGCTCGAATACCGCATCGTGCGTCCCGACGGGCTGGTGTGCACTGCGTTCGAAGTGGCCGTGCCGTTGGCCGACGGCGCGGCGCGCGTGACCCGCGTGCAAGGCACCTTGCAGGATGTCTCGGAGCGCGTCGACGCGGAACGGCGTATTCGCCAGCTGGCCTACTTCGACGAACTCACCGGGCTGCCCAACCGTGCGCACTTCCGCGAGGCCTTGCAGTCCGCGCTGCTGCGCGAGGGTTCGCGCGGCGGCCATTGCGCGGTGGTATTGATCAACGTCGATCGCTTCAAGCGCATCAACGAAACCCTCGGCCAGGATGCCGCCGACCAGGTGCTGCAGGTGCTCGCCGTGCGCCTCAGCCGCGGCTTCGGCAGTGTCGATCATGATGGTCCGGGACCGCACAGCCTCGATGCACCGCGCATGGCGCGGCTCAGCGCCGACAATTTCGGCTTCTTCCTGGAAGACGCCTTCGGGCGCGACGAGGTCGAGGCCGAAGCGCGTGAATTGCTGCGCCGCGCCAGCGAGCCGGTCAAACTGGGCGAACAGTCGCTGACCCTGACACTGAGCGCCGGGATGGCGTTCTTTCCCGAGCACGGACACAGTGCCGAGGCGCTGCTCAAGTCCGCTGAAATGGCCCTCGGCGCCTTGCGCCGTCGCGGCGAATACGATGCCATCCAGAACTACACCGAGCGCATGCGCGTCGATGCGCTCGCGCGGCTCAGCATGGAAAGCGCGCTGCGCCATGCCGTCGCGCAGGGCGAATTCGATCTGGTGTATCAGCCCAAGGTCGACGCGGCGGCTCAGCGCATCGTCGGTGGCGAGGCGCTGATTCGCTGGACGCATCCCGAAATCGGACCGATCGGTCCCGACACCTTCATCCCGCTGGTCGAAGAGATGGGTTTGATCGGCCAGCTCGGACAGTGGGTGTTGACCCGCGCCTGCGAGGACATGACGCGCTGGCGCAAGGCGGGCCACGTGCTGAAGCCGATTTCGGTCAACCTGTCGGCGAGCCAGTTTGGCCGCCAGGATTTGCTGCAGCAGATTCACAGCACGCTGGGTGCGCACGGCATCGATCCCAAACTGATCGAGCTCGAAGTGACCGAGTCGGCGCTGATGCGCGATACCGGCGCCACCGCCGATCTGCTCAAGAAGCTGCATGGCATGGGGCTGGCGCTGGCCGTCGACGATTTCGGCACCGGCTATTCATCGCTGGCCTACCTCAAGCGATTTGCCGTCAACACACTAAAGATCGACCGCTCCTTCGTTCAGGACTGCGACGGCGCCAACTACGACCCGGCGATCGTGCGGGCGATCATCGCGATGGCCCGCAGCCTGGGCATCGCGCTGGTCGCCGAAGGCGTCGAAACCGTGGCTCAGGCCAAGGTGCTGCAGGCGGAGGGGTGTTCGGTGATGCAGGGTTACTTGTTCGCCCGGCCGATGTCGGCGGACAACTTCGCCGCGGCACTCGACGCCGGACTCGACAGCGCCGGCCGCCTGCGCGCCTGAGGGCAGCCGAATGCGCGGCGTCGCAGCCCGGATTCAGGTGCGCCAGCGCACCCGCTCGTCGACCATGCGGGTGGCCCGATCCAGGGCATAGGGCGAACGTGTGATGACCGCCACATAGCCCTGTCCGCCCGGCTGCACCTGCGCCGAATAGCCTTCCATGGTGCCGCGATAAATTTCGCTCCCGGGCTTTGCGTCAGGGATCAGCAAGAGCGTGACCTCGCCGTGCTCGGTGTCGAGCACGATGTGCCAGGCCGTGCCCTGGGCAACCGGGCACAGCTTCATGAAGCGCACCGCGCCCAGCGGAGCCTGCATTTCGCCGCCGAAGTTGGCCAGCACGAAACGAAACTGCCCGGGATCGGCGAGGCGCGCGTCGGTGAACGCTTCCGGTTCATGCAATACATGCTCGATGGCGACCCGCGCGGCGTCGGGGGTCGGGCGAGGCTGCCATTGCTCGATGCCCAAACCCAGGCTGAAGATCACCGAGGCGGCCAACGCCCAAAGCTTCCACGGCCGCCCGGTGCCGTGATGCACGCGCAGCAGCACGCGGTCGGCAAGGCCCTCTGGCACCGTCACGGCGAGCGTGGTTTCAAGCTGAGCGGCATGATTGTCGATGCGCCGGGCAAAGTCGCGGCAGGCACTGCAACTGTGCTCATGCGCGCGTGCCGGGGCCGACAGCCGTTTGGGATCGGCGAGTTTTTCGCGACGATAGTCGAGGCAGTTATATGTATTAACGGGTTTCATCGCACACCTCGCGGCCGGGCGCTTGTTGCCTCATCGATCATACCGCGCAGCCCCTGTCGCGCACGGGTCAAGCGCACCATCACGGCGCCCTCGGTGGTATCGAGTTGTTCGGCGATTTCCGCGCAGCTAAAGCCGCCCAGCGTCTGCAGCAGAAAGGGTTCGCGCAGCGACACCGGCAGGCGCTCGATCAGATCTGCCAATTCGTACATGCCTGCCGGGTTGTCGTCGCAGGCAATGGGCAACTCTTCCGGGGGCGTATCGACATAGTCGAAGCGCTTGCGTTCATAAAGGCGCGCATGCTCGTGGCGCAGAATGGTCAGCAGCCAGGGCTTTGGCGTCGATTTGTCGCGCAATTGCTCCCAGCGCTTCCAGGCGCGGGCGAAGGTCTCCTGCACCAGATCTTCGGCGACGAAACGATCGCCGCACAGCCAGTAGGCAAAACGGAACAGGTCACTACTGTAGGCACGCACCACCTGATCAAAGGCGCGCCGTTTGCCCAGACTGAGCAGCATGAATTTGTCCTCCTGTATGACCTGACCTGCGCCGTAGCCGAATACTTACAACGGCGCGGCGGCTTCGCCGCGCGCGCACAACAGGCTAAAATGCGCCCGTCTTGAACACACTGCGCGCGTCTCATGAATCCCTCCGGATTTATCGCCGTCGGCGTGGGCGCGGCGCTCGGAGCCTGGATTCGCTGGTGGCTGAGTATCCGGCTCAATCCGCTGCTTCACCACCTGCCGCTGGGTACGCTGGTGTCCAATCTGCTGGGCGGATACCTCGTCGGTATCGCGCTGGCCTTTTTTGCCCACCAGACATCACTGCCGCCTGAAGTGCGCTGGTTTCTGGTGACCGGTTTTCTCGGCGCACTGACCACCTTTTCGACCTTTTCGGCCGAAGTGGTGACGATGATGGCGGCCGCGCAGTATGGCTGGGCGCTGCTCGCGGTGTTCGCGCATCTGAGCGGGTCTCTGATCATGACGGCGCTCGGCGTGGTCACCTTCCAGTGGCTGCATGCTTGAGATTTCCAGCCTGAACCGACCCGCCGTGTCCGACCCGTTTGCCTTGCTCGACCAGTGCATGGTGGCCGATCGGCACCGGCTCGAGCGCGCGTTGCGCCGCATCAAGCCGCGCCCACGCACGCTCGACGCGCTGCCCGATGCACTGCGCGAACGGCTGATGCGCTCGCACACGTGCTTTGCAGAGCGCGCCGCCGGCCTGCCGCAGCCGGCGTTCCCCGAAGCGCTGCCGGTCAGCGCGCGGCGTGCGGAGATCGCCGACGCCATTGCCGCGCATCAGGTGGTGATCGTGTGCGGCGAAACGGGCTCGGGCAAAACTACCCAGTTACCCAAGATCTGTCTCGAACTGGGGCGCGGCGTGGGCGGCCTGATCGGCCACACCCAGCCGCGCCGCATTGCCGCACGCGCCACTGCGACGCGCATTGCCGAAGAACTCAACAGCCCGCTCGGCCAGGCGGTGGGCTACAAGATCCGCTTCACCGACCGCATCGGTGCGCGCAGTTACATCAAGCTGATGACCGACGGCATCCTGCTCGCCGAAACGCAGGGCGACCGTTTTCTGAACGCCTACGACACGCTGATCATCGACGAGGCACATGAGCGCAGCCTCAACATCGACTTCCTGCTCGGCTATCTCAAAAGGCTGCTGCGCCAGCGTCCTGACCTCAAGGTGATCGTCACCTCGGCGACGCTCGACGCCGAGCGCTTTGCACGCCACTTTGCCGACGCTGAGGGGCGCCCGGCGCCGGTGATCGAAGTGTCCGGCCGGCTCTATCCGGTGGAGATGCGCTACCGCCCGCCCGACGACGACGGCCGCCAGCGGCGGGGTCGTGACGCTTGGGAGGGCCTTGTCGACGCAGTGGACGAAGCGCAGCGCGAAGGCCCTGGCGACGTGCTTGTCTTTCTGCCGGGCGAGCGCGAGATTCGCGAGGCGGCGGAAGCCTTGCGCAAGGCGCACCATGCCGCCGGCACCGAGATCCTGCCTTTGTTCGCGCGGCAATCGGCGCGTGAGCAGACGCGGGTGTTCACGGGGTCAAGCGGGCGGCGCGTGGTGCTCGCCACCAACGTGGCGGAAACCTCGCTCACCGTGCCGGGCATCCGGTATGTGGTCGATAGTGGGCTGGCGCGCGTCAAGCGCTATTCGGTGCGCAACAAGGTCGAGCAATTGCAGATCGAGCCGATCGCGCAGAGTGCGGCACAGCAACGCGCCGGACGCTGCGGCCGCGTGGCCGACGGGGTGTGTCTGCGCCTGTACGCCGAAGACGATTTCAAGCGCCGCCCCGTGCATACCGATCCGGAAATTCTGCGCGCCTCGCTGGCCGCAGTGATCCTGCGCATGAAGGCGCTCGGCCTCGGCGCGGTGGAGGATTTCCCGTTCCTCGATCCGCCACCGCCGCGCATGATCACCGACGGCTACCTGCTGCTCAACGAACTGGGCGCGGTGGACGACGCGCGTGAATTGACCGCCCTCGGCCGCGAGCTGGCGCGCTTGCCGATCGATCCCAAGGTCGGACGCATGATCCTCGCAGCGCGCGATCACGGTTGCCTGCGCGAGGTGCTGGTGATCGCCGCCGCGCTGTCGGTGCAGGATGCGCGCGAGCGCCCGCAGGATCAGGCCGGCACCGCCGATCAGCGGCATGCGCTGTTCCGCGGCGGCGAGCAGGACCGGCAATCGGAGTTCCTGTGGTTCTGGAATCTGTGGCAAGCCTTCGACGCGGTGCAGCGCCACCAAAGCAACAGCAAGCAGCGCGCGTGGTGCAAGACGCACTTTCTGTCGCCGTTGCGCATGCGCGAATGGCGCGACATCCACAGCCAGCTGCACACCCTGTGCGCCGAGCACGGCTGGAAGGAAAACACCGTGCCGGCGCATTACGAGGCGATCCACAAGGCGCTGCTCACCGGGCTGCTCGGACATGTCGGTTGCCGCATCGAGGAAGAGCAGGGCAGCCGCACTGCGCCGAGCGGCGCGTATCAGGGGGCGCGCGGCATCAAGTTCTGGCCGCATCCGGGTGCCTCATTTTCCAAAGCTCTTGGCAAAAAGACGGGCAAGTGGATCGTCTGCGCCGAACTGGTAGACACCACACGCGTCTTCGGCCGCTGCATTGCGCGCATCGAACCCGAGTGGCTCGAAGAAGTCGGTGCCCATCTGATCGCGCGACACGTGTTCGACCCGCACTGGTCGAAATCGGCCGGCAGCGTGCGTGCCTGGGAGCGCGGCACGCTGCACGGCATCGTGCTCTATGCGCGACGCCCGGTGGGCTATCGCGACACCGACCCGGCGCTATGCCGCGAACTGCTGATCCGCGAAGGCCTTGTGCAAGGCGAAATCGACGAGGCGCGGGCGCGTCACATGCCCTTCCTCAAACACAATCGCCGACTGGTGGCAGAGATCGAGCGGCTCGAACACAAATCGCGGCGCCCCGACGTGCTGGTGGACGAGACGCTCATCGAAGCTTTCTACGATGCGCGCGTTCCGGCCGACATCACCGATATTGTCGCCTTCGATCACTGGCGTAAGACGGCCGAGAAGGACGCGCCGAAATGCCTCTATCTCGATCGCGAGCAACTCATGCGGCACGACGCCGAAGGCATCACGACCGAGCGCTTTCCGCCCAGCCTGTCGGTCTATGGGCAGAAGCTCAAGCTGGCGTATGTGCATGCCCCGGGCGAGGCGGAAGACGGCGTCACGCTGACCGTGCCGGTGACCATGCTCAACCAGGTGAGCGCGGCGCGCTGCGAGTGGCTGGTGCCGGGCTTGCTCGAAGAAAAGGTGCTGGCGCTGCTGCGCACCGTGCCGCAAAAACATCGCCACCGGCTGCAACCGATGGCGGACAGTGTGGCGGCTTTCATCAATGCGGTGGAAGCCGGTGAATGGACGCCCGACACGCCGCTGCTCGACGCGCTGCAAGCCTTTGTCGAAAGCCGGGTGAGCCTCAAGCTGCCGCTCGCCGCGTTCCGTCCGGAAAACCTCAACCCGCATTGTTTGATGAATTTTCGCGTGATCGACACCCACGGTCGCGTGCTTGCGCAATCGCGCAATCTGGCCGAATTGCGCGGGCGCTTTCACGGACAAATTGCCGCGGCCTTTGAAAAAGCACGCCTCGCGCCAGCCGATCTGCCCGCCGCCCGTGAACACGATGAGCGCACCGATATGCGCTCCGACGCCGGCGAAGCGGCCGATGCGGTCGTTGGCGCCGCCTCGCTGAGCGGACTCACCGAATGGTCGTTCGGCGTATTGCCCGAGTTGATGGAATTGCGCGTCGGCGGGCGCGAGGTGGTCGGATTTCCGGCGCTGCACGACGATGGCGATAGCGTCTCGCTGCGCCCCTGCGACACGCCGGAAGAGGCGGCACGCATTCATCGCGGTGGACTGGTGCGCTTGTTTGCGCTGACCCTCAAGGACCAGGTCAAG
>CBDULG010000142.1:0-7731 GCA_965367985.1 uncultured Rhodocyclaceae bacterium | reverse complement strand
GCTCATGCGCAGACCGACGACGTACCACCCACCGAATCTGGGGCGCTGCTCGAATGGCTGCAAGCGGGCCGCTACAAATCGTGGGCCAGGGAATCCGCAGCGCACAAGTCTCAGGGGCCACATCCGGTGACGGTGATTGCCCACCTGAATCCAGCACTCGACGCATCGCTAAGCGCGAACGCCGACGCACATCCGAAAGGGTCCGCCGCGGTCAAGGAATTGCTGGATGCGTCGGGCGAGCTTTCGGGCTGGGCGGTGACGGTCAAGACCGACGCCGACAGCGCCGGCGGGCAGGGCTGGTTCTGGTATGAAATCCTCGGCACCACTGAGCGTGGGCGTGTAGTCGCCAGTGCCAACGGCGTGCCGCTGTGTTTTGGCTGCCATACGCCGGGGCGCGACTTTGTGCTGATCCCGCACCCGCTTAAATGAGCAGTGGCGGTCGCTTGGCGACTCGCGAATGGATGGAGGTGCCGTGTCGCTGACTGCGGACATCGTTGTCGCCCTGGTCGCGCTCGTTCACATGTACATCCTCGTGCTCGAGATGTTTCTGTGGGACAAGCCCGCGGGATTAAGGGCGTTCGGCCAGACGCGCGAGGCCGCTGCTGCGTCGAAAGTGCTGGCCGCGAATCAGGGCCTGTACAACGGTTTTCTGGCGGCGGGATTGTTCTGGGGCTTGATTCTTGGGGCGGATGGCACGGGAGTGAAAGTGTTCTTTCTTTCCTGCGTGCTGATCGCGGGCGTCTATGGCGCTGCGACTGCCAGCCGCAAGATTCTCTTCGTGCAGGCGGTACCGGCGGCGATCGGACTTGCCCTCGTTTTTCTGTCGTAGGCAGCGCGAGCCTTCAGTCGCCGCCGGCATGGAGTTTGTTCATGGCCAGCGTGGCGGCGGCGGTGCGGGTTTCTACGCCGAGTTTGCTGAACACATGTTCGAGGTGCTTGTGCACGGTACGCGGCGACAACGAGAGAATGTCGCCGATGTCGCGATTGGTCTTTCCCTTGGTGACCCAGTAGAGCACTTCGGCTTCGCGGCCGGTGAGGCCAAAGGCCGGGATCAGCGCGTCGATGCTCGCGCGGTCGGATTCCTCGCGCAGGCTGAGCAGCCATTCGTCGTCGGCCGTGTGTTCGAGCAACGTGAGCAGCAGGCGGCGATCACCGGCGGTGAGTGACAGCGGCAGAGGCGCGTGACCCGCGGCGCGCGATGCCGCGGCCGATTCGATCCACTGGATGATTTCGCGCGGCGCCCGATCGCTCATCGGGCCGAGGAAATCGGCCAGCAGCGTTCGGGCCAGCGCGGTCTGCCACACCAGCGCGCCGCTCGCCATGTGCACCGCCACGGTGGCCTTGCCGCTGGCGTCGAGCGCGTTGCGCGCGAGAGACATCTGGCGCGCGCCCTGCATATGCGCGGCGATACGCGCCAGTACTTCGGGCGGCCGGATGGGTTTGGTCACATAGTCGATGCCGCCGGCCGAAAAGGCCGCCACCACATGCTCCGTTTCGGTGAGACCGGTCATGAAGACCAGCGGAATATGCGCGGTGCAAAAGTCGGCCTTCAGGCGGCGCGCCACTTCGAAGCCGTCCATGCCCGGCATCAGCGCGTCGAGCAGGATGACATCGGGCTGATGACGTGCGGCGCGGACAAGTGCCGATTCGCCGTCGGTGGCCACAAGCACGGCATAGCCAGCCTCGTCGAGCGCATCGTGCAGCAGCGACAGATTGTCGGGGATGTCGTCCACGATGAGCACGACGCGCGGTGCGGCGGTGGCGGATTCAGACATCGGCGTCCTGTGAAATGAGATGCATGATTGCGTCGAACTGGAAGGCGTTGGCCATCCGGCGCACCCGCACGACGAAGCCGGCGTAACGCGCATCGAGCGCCTCGATCGTTTCCAGCTGATCGAGAATGCCCCGAACATAGCCCATGTCGACGGCATCGGCGAGCGCATCGAGATGCTCGCTCGGCGGCATGACGAGCGCGCCGTCCGATTCGGCCGGACGCTCATCGCGATAGGACCATTCGAGCTGCAGGCGAACGACGAGGCGATCGCCCATCCAGTCGAGCAGGGCATCCACATTCACCGGTTTCAGAATGAAGTCGCCTGGCGGCAGGCCGACATCGTTTTCCAGCCCCTTGTCGAACGCGTTGGCCGATATCACGGCGATCGCAGCATCGCTCAAAGCGTCGCGCTGGATGCGACGAATGGTTTCCCAGCCGTCGATGCCCGGCATCGCCAGGTCCATGAAAATAACGTCGGGATGAAACGCGTCGAGC
This sequence comes from uncultured Rhodocyclaceae bacterium, assembly GCA_965367985.1. Lineage (GTDB taxonomy): Bacteria > Pseudomonadota > Gammaproteobacteria > Burkholderiales > Rhodocyclaceae > Nitrogeniibacter. Next base: position 5,462 of record CBDULG010000142.1, on the reverse strand, counting down.
AGCTTGAGGCATTCAAGGCCCGAGGCCGCCTGCGCCACCTTGAAGCCAAGCGGTTCGAGTAAATTGGTCAGCAGATCGCGGTCGTCACTTTCGTTGTCGACCACGAGGACGCGGCGGCGTGGTCCATCGTAACCGTCGCGCCAACGCCTCGGTTGGTGGGCCGTGGCTTCCGCGCCATGCACTGCGGGCAGGAACAGGCGCACCACGAAGCGCGTGCCATTTGTATACGCGCGGTCGAGCTTCAGTTCGCCACCCATCACATCGGCAAACATGCGGCTGATGGTCAGCCCGAGGCCGGCGCCGCTCGCCTTGGATGCCGTATCGCCCTGACCGAAGGGCTCGAAGACGCGCTCGATGTCCTCGGCAGCGATGCCGGGCCCGCTGTCCTCGATCTCGAAGGTCGCCATCTCGCGCACATAATGCACAGTGAAGCGTACGCCACCCTGGCGAGTGAATTTGATCGCGTTGCCGAGCAGATTGATGAGAATCTGCCGCAAGCGTTTTTCGTCGGCGCGCACCACCGCCGGCAGGCTTCCGCGCCGCCGGTAGTCGAAGTTCAGTCCCTTGCTGCTGGCCTGCAACTCGAACATGCGCACGATCTGCTGCAGGAAGGCGTTGAAGTCGACTGCGCGCGGCTCGAGGGTGAGCTTGCCGCCCTCGATGCGGGCGATGTCGAGCGTGCCTTCGATCAGCGACAGCAAGTGGTCGCCGCTGCGCCGGATGACGCTGATCGCCTGCCGGCGTTGCGGCGGAATGGACTGATCACCATCAAGAATCTGCGCATAGCCGAGGATCGAGTTGAGCGGCGTGCGAAGCTCGTGACTGATCGCGGTGATGTAGCGGCTCTTCGCCTGATTGGCGAGGTCCGCCGACTGCTTGGCCTGTTGCAAAGCCTCGTCGGTGCGGCGGTGGTCATTGATTTCCTGCCGCAGCAGGGCCGTTTGCCGGTTCGATTCCTCCTGCGCAACCTGGCGGCTCTTGTGGGTGAGCACCAGCCACCAGGCGACCACCGCGCTGACCAGCACGAGCGCGGCAAAGACCTTGAGAAAGCTTTGGCGGAGCGCCGGGCTGAGTGCGCCCGCCGCGTCACCCAGCACGCGCAGCTCATGGAAATAGAGCAGGCCGAGCAGCAGCGCGAGGAAGGGCACGATGGCGGCCATCAGCAACAGATAGTGGCCGACCCCGCTGTCCAGGTACGGCCACAGGCGTTGCGGCAATACGCGCTGCATGCTCGCCGTCCACTGCGCCGTCATACGGGCGTGCGGCTTGCACTGGTCCTGACAGCGCGCGTCGAGCGAGCAGCAAAGTGAACAGATCTGGCCGCCATAAGCCGGGCAGTGCGCCATGTCTTCCGCTTCGTATTCATGCTCGCAGATCACGCATCGGCACGCCGTCGCGGTCAGTGTCTCCGGCGTGCGTGCAATATAGTAGCGCCCGCCCGTGGCCCACGCGATGAGCGGAGAAACCACCAGTGCGGTGACCATCGCGATGACCGCCGAGAACGCCTGCGCGCCATCGCCGAAAACGCCGAAATAAGCCGCGATCGAGAGGATCGATGCCAGGCTCATGGCACCGACGCCGACCGGATTGATGTCGTACAGGTGGGCGCGTTTGAACTCGATGCCCGGCGGCGATAGGCCGAGGGGCTTGTTGATGACCAGATCGGCGACCACCGCCATGATCCAGGAAATGGCGATGTTCGAATACAGACCGAGCACGCGGCCGAGCGCCTGAAAGACGTCGAGTTCCATCAGTGCAAGGGCGATCAGCGTGTTGAAAACCACCCACACCACACGGCCCGGATGGCTGTGGGTGAGGCGCGAGAAGAAATTCGACCAGGCGAGCGAGCCGGCGTAGGCGTTGGTGACGTTGATCTTGAGCTGGCTGACGACCACCAGCAGCGCCGTGGCGGCGACCGCCCAGCCGTATTGCGAGAACACGTACTCGTAGGCGACCAGATACATCTGGTTGGGGTCGATGGCGCGCTGGGCCGGCACCGAATGGCTGATCGCCAGGTAGGCCAACAGCGCGCCGCCGAGCATCTTGAGAACGCCCGGAATCACCCACCCCGGGCCGCCGACGAGTACGGCGAGCGTCCACTTGCGTCGATTCTTCGCGGTGAGTTCGGGCATGAAGCGCAGGTAATCGGCTTGCTCGCCCAGTTGTGTGATGAGCGCGACGCCGACGGTGAGCGCGGAGCCGAAGGCGAGCAGATCGAAGCTTTGATGCGTACCCTGGGCGCCGGGGTAGGCGATCATTCCACGCACCACATCGGGATTTTCGCGCAGCACGTATACATAGGGAACGATCAGCAGAATGATCCACAGCGGCTGGGTAAACACCTGCAGCCAACTGATGACGGTGATGCCGTGCGTGACCAGCGGGATCACCACCAGCGCGCAGATCAGATAGCCCCAGGCGGGCGGGATGTCGAAAGCGAGTTCGAGCGCATAGGCCATGATGGCCGCTTCGAGCGCGAAGAAGATGAAGGTGAAGCTGGCGTAGATCAGCGAGGTGATCGTCGAGCCCAGATAGCCGAAGCCGGCACCGCGGGTCAGCAAGTCCATGTCCAGACCCTGTCGCGCCGCATAGTGGCTGATCGGAATGCCGGCGAGGAAGATGATCAGCCCGGTCGCCAGGATGGCCCACAAGGTATTCCAGAAACCATAGGTCACCAGCAGCGACCCGCCCACCGCCTCGAGCACGAGAAAGGCGGCCGCGCCGAAGGCGGTGTTGGCGACGCGTGTTTCCGACCACTTGCGGAAACTGCGCGGCGTATAACGCAGCGCGTAGTCCTCCAGCGTCTCGCGTGCGACCCAGTTGTTGTAGTCGCGGCGCACCTTGATGACGCGCTGCACCGGTGCGGCATGCGCATCGGCCGTGGAACGAAGTGAGGAGGTGTGGGCGGGTGGCGGCACGCCGCACAGGATAACCGCGCACGCGGTGAAAGAGGGTATGCGCAATTCGGCGTAGGACGGTTCGTCACTGCGTGGCTGTAGACGCACGCACGTCGTTGCCCGCTGCGCCGCGGTGTCAGCCGATGGCGCCGGTCAACAGCAGGTAGCCGGGCAGCCAGCCGAGAGCACCCCCCGGCCGATGGCGGTGCATGCGCTCAAATGGGTGAGCGGCATGATTTCCACCTTAGGTGTTGCAGGGCCCGGCCGGACGGCGCGCAAAGGCGTTTGCCTGTTGCGATACTCGTCGGCATGGGACAAAAAATGAGGCGATCCGTTGAAACAAGGCATCGCCCCGGCAATTGCTGTGAGCGGTCGGCACGGCGCGCGCCGGCTCTGTTCACTGTGACTACCTCAGAAGTGCCATTCGGCCTGCAGCATGAGCGCGTCGGAATCGACGCCGTCGTTGCCGAACTTGTTGCGCCAGGCTTCGTAACCGATGCCAAGCCACACAACGTTCTTCTTGCCCAAAGCGAGTTGGCCGACATCCGCCATCACCGACGTGCGCATGAGGAATTCGGGCTCGGTATCGGTGTTGCTGCCGTACTGCTTGCCCTTGTCGGTCAGCCAGTTGAAAAAGCCCTGAAACTTCAACGGAACCGCGCCCACTTCGAATGGAATGCCCCACGCAGTGGACAGGCTCAACTGGGTGTCGAAGGTGTGATTCGAATTCGGGCACACCGGCGCGCCGAGGCCGCAGTGGTTCCATTCCTTGGCCACCAGCAGGCTTAAATCGAAGAAGCCCTTGGGCAGCGCCAGCTTGAGCGTCGGGCCGAGTACCAGCAGGCGCTTGGCAGGCGCGAACGCGGTGTTCTTGGTGTTGAGGTCGAAACCGGCGGTGATGCCCACTTCATTCACCGGGCCGAACGACAAGTCCTTGTCGAACAGCTTGCCCAGATGGAACTGATGGCGGTAGGTGAGGTAGAACTCAGAGGCGCCGTCATCGCTGTTTTCAGCGCGGTCGTTGCTGTCCGACTTGAAATAGTCGAGGTTGACGAAGTTTTGCCCGGTTTCATAGCCGCTGGCATGGGTGAGCTGGACAATGTGCTTGCGGATGTCCTGATCCGGAAAGCGGCCGGGCTCCTTGAAGTTGCTGCCGTAGCGGTAGCCGATGAAGGTGTCGCTCCACTTGGCTGCCTGGGCGATGGGGGGCGCTGCCACCAGCCCGACTGCGGCCAGCGCGCCAAGCATTATTGTTGTTGATCTCACGGTGCTGTCTCCTCTCTTTTTAAGTTGATTCAGTGCGCTTCGGCGGCCTTGGCAGCCTCGATCGCTTCGGCGGCATCACCCCTGCCCCCGTTGAAGTACATATTGAGCAGTACAGCCGATACGGCGGTGAGCAAAATGCCGGACTCGAGGAGCGGGTGCAGGCTGTGGGCCATGTGCTGCGTCCAGCGCGGCGCGACCAACGGGATCATGCCGGCGCCGATCGAGATGGCGACGATGTAGAGGTTGTTGCGGTTGGATTTGAAATCGACGTTGGCGAGAATGCGGATGCCGGTCGCGGCGACCATGCCGAACATCACCAGACCCGCGCCGCCGAGCACGAACACCGGCACCGATTCCACCAGCGCGGCCATCTTCGGCAGCAACCCGAGCACGATCATGATCAGTCCCGCCGCAATGCAAACCCAGCGGCTCTTCACGCCCGTGACGCCGACCAGACCGACGTTCTGCGAGAAGCTGGTGTAGGGGAAGGTGTTGAACAGGCCGCCGATGACCGTGCCCAGGCCGTCGGTACGAAGCCCCGCGGCGAGGTCTTTCGGCGTGAGCTTCTTGCCGGTGAGATCGGAGAGCGCAAGGAACATGCCGGTCGATTCGATCATCACCACAATCATCACCAGCGTCATCGTCAGCACCATGACGATGTCGAAGGTTGGCAGGCCGAAGGCGAATGGCAATACGACGTCGAACCAGCCGGCATGCGCGACCTTGTCGAAGTGCATCTTGCCCATCGCCACCGCCACCACACAGCCGATGACAATGCCCAGCAACACCGCGATGTTCGCCACGAATCCGCGGCCGTAGCGCACCAGCAAGAGGATCATCACCAGCACAAAGCCGGCGATCGCCATATTGTCGAGCGAACCGTAGTCGGGGTTGTCGACCATCGGAATCGTACCGATGGTGACGTCCGCGACATTGGTGACCGAGGCCTTCGCCGCATCCACCATCTCGACGAGCTTCGGCCCGTCGATACGCTGCGCGAGAAAGGCAGGACCGCCCATCGCCCAGCCGATGCCGACACGCATCAGGCTGATACCGATGATCGCGATGATGGTTCCGGTGACGACCGGCGGGAAAAATCTGAGCAGGCGGCTCATCAGCGGTGCGAGCAGCATGGCAATAATGCCCGCGCCGATAATCGCGCCGAAGATGGCGCGCGCCCCCTCCATACCGCCTTGCACGTTGGCCATCGCGACCATCGGCCCGACCGCCGCGAACGTCACGCCCATCATCACCGGCAGCTTGATACCGAAGTACTTGGTCATACCGAAGGACTGGATG
>CBDULG010000141.1:0-7747 GCA_965367985.1 uncultured Rhodocyclaceae bacterium | reverse complement strand
AGACCAACCGACGATGTCATCCGACACCCTGCCGACCGCTTTCGCCCACCGCGCCCATGCCATTCTCACCAATGACGACGAGGGGCGCATCTGCAAGGACATCCCCGAGGCCGCCTGCGACGTGCAGCCGGGCAACTTTCTGCGCCATGTGCTCAGCCTGTCGGCGACCAAGACGGCGGACGGACTGGCCGACGCCAAGCTGGTGCTCGCCTGGCTGCTCGGCGCGCTTGGTGCACCGGCCTGGCTGGCTGGCCTGCTGGTGCCGGTGCGCGAGGCCGGCGCGCTGCTGCCGCAACTGGCAATTGCCGCGCTGATTCGCGGCCAGGCCGTGCGCAAGTGGGTGTGGGTGGTCGGCAGCGTCGTGCAGGGCCTGGCGGTGATCGGCATGGCGATCTCCGCGCTGTGGCTCGATGGCGTCGCGGCCGGCGCCACCATCGTCGCGCTGCTCGCAGTGGCGGCGCTGGCGCGCGGTGCCTGCTCGGTGAGCTACAAGGATGTGCTCGGCAAGACCGTGTCGAAGTCCACCCGCGGCACCGCCACCGGCACCGCAGGTTCGGCCGCGGCGGTGTTGGTGCTGGCCTTTGGCGCCTTGCTTGCCTTCGACCTGTGGCCGCGCACCGTGCCCGGCATTGCCGTGGCTTTGGCGCTCGCGGGCGCGCTGTGGATCGTCGCTGCAATGCTTTTCGCCGGACTCGCCGAAGCGCCGGGCGCCACCGAAGGGGGTGGCAATGCGCTCGCCGTGGCGCGCCAGCAATGGGGCGTGGTGCGCGACGACGCGCAGTTACGCCGCTTCATCCTCACCCGCGCGCTGCTCGTTTCCACCGCGCTGGCGCCGCCTTACCTGCTCACCGCCGCGGGGGCGGCCTCGCGCGCTTCGGCGGCCGGTACGCTCGGCCCCTTCGTCATCGCCTCGGCGCTCGCCGCCATCCTCAGCGCCTATGTGTGGGGCCGCCTGTCGGACCGCAGCAGCCGCAAGGTGCTCATCCTCGCCGCGCTGCTGGCTGCCGCCACGCTCGCGGTCGCTGGTTCGATTACGGTGTGGCGCGCCGACTGGCTGGGCGGCGCGACGCTGCCCGCCGGCCTGCTGTTTCTCATCATGGTGGCCCATCAGGGGGTGCGGCTCGGACGCGCCACGCATCTGGTCGACATGGCCAACGCCGATCAACGCGCCACCTACACCGCGGTGTCCAACACCGTCATCGGCATCGTACTGGTGGCAGGCGGCGTGTTCGGCGCGCTGGCGCACTGGCTGGGCGAGGCGGCGGTGCTGCTGACCTTCGCCGCGATGGCGCTGGCCGCGGCGGTCGCCGGCCGTGGTCTGCGTGAAGTACAGCGAGACGACTAAGCGTGCGCGCTACACTGCGGGTCGCATGACCGACCACGACCGGGTTTTCCTCGTGCCGCATCCCGCCGCACCGGCGCCCGCCGGCCTGAGCGTGTCGGTGCGAGCGCAGCGCAGCGCGCGCGGTGATTTCGTGCTGTGCTATCTGCTCGAGGGCGCCATCGACGCCTTGCGAATTCCCGCTGCGCGCACACCGGCACCAGGCGACAATTTGTGGCAGCACACCTGCTGCGAGGCCTTTGTCGCCACCGCCGGCGCACGCGCGTACCGTGAATTCAACTTCTCGCCGTCGGGCTGCTGGGCAGCGTATATGTTTGACGACACCCGCGTGCGCAGTGAGCGGGCGCTGCCGCCGTGGCGTGCGTCGGTCAGCATTGAGCGGGCGACCGACCGGTTCAAGCTGAAGGTCACCGTTGCAGCGCATCAACTGCCCGACGCCCCTTGGCAGATCGGCCTCAGCGCCGTGCTTGAAGCACGCGACGGCAGTCTGTCCTTCTGGGCGCTCGACCATCCCGCAGCGAAGCCTGATTTTCACCACCGCGGCGGATTCGCGCTGCGCCTGCCTGAGGATTGCACGTCATGAAATTCGGAATTGACCGCCTCATCGAAGACCCCACGCTGCGCTTTCGACTGGCCGGCCGTCGCGTCGCCCTGCTGGCGCATCCGGCATCGGTGTGCGCCGACCTCACCCACAGCCTCGACGCGCTTGCCGCGCTGCCCGACGTGTACCTGTCCGCCGCATTCGGCCCGCAGCACGGTCTGCGCGGTGACAAGCAGGACAACATGATGGAGTCGCCCGACTTCGTCGATGCGACGCTCGGCATTCCGGTGTTCAGCCTGTACGGCGAAGTGCGCCGCCCCACCGACGCGATGATGGATAGTTTCGACGTCTTGCTGGTCGATCTGCAGGATCTGGGTTGCCGCATCTACACCTTCATCACCACGCTGCGCTATGTGCTCGAAGCGGCCGCCGCGCACGGCAAGACGGTGTGGGTGCTCGATCGACCTAATCCAGCGGGCCGCCCGGTGGAGGGGCTGACCCTGCGCGAGGACTGGCAGAGCTTTGTCGGCGCCGGGCCGATGCCGATGCGTCACGGCCTGACGATGGGCGAGATGGCGCGCTGGTTCGTCGCCACGCTGCGGCTCGACGTCGACTGCGAAGTGATCGCGATGGACGGCTGGCAGCCCGATGCCGCAGCCGGTTTCGGCTGGCCGCTGGGCGCGCGCAGCTGGATCAACCCGAGTCCGAACGCGCCGAACCTTTCGATGGCGCGCTGCTACGCCGGCACGGTGATGCTCGAGGGTACGACGCTGTCGGAGGGGCGCGGCACCACGCGTCCGCTCGAGGTCTTCGGCGCGCCGGACATCGACGCCATCGCACTGCGGCGCGAAATGCACGCCCTCGCGCCGGAATGGCTGCGCGGTTGCCGGCTGCGCGATTGCCACTTCGAACCGACCTTTCACAAACATGTCGGCACGCTGTGTCACGGCTTGCAGATCCATGTCGATGACGGCGCCTACGACCACGCCGCCTTCCGCCCCTGGCGCCTGCAGGCGCTTGCCTTCAAGGCGCTGCGCCGTCTGCAGCCGGATTATGATCTGTGGCGCGACTTTGCCTACGAGTACGAAATCGGCCGTCTCGCCATCGACCTGATCAACGGCTCGCCGCTGCTGCGCGAGTGGGTCGACGACGCGGCCGCCGCACCGGGCGATCTCGATTCCCTTGCCAGTGCGGACGAAGCGGCCTGGCGCGATGCATGCGCGCCGTTCCGACTTTACTGAGCGCGCATCGCCGAACCCGCAGTGCATGCTGGGTGGATTTCCGGCGTGAGCGAAGTCGTGACGCCATGTGGACTCGGTTCCCACAGCCCGTTGGCACGCGCTTACAATCGAGCTTCCGTCCCGCCCATCTGCGAGTCCCATGAACGACGAACTGCGCGTTTTCGCCGGCAATTCCAACATCGCTCTGGCGCGCGATATCTGCGCCTGTCTCGACAATCCGCTCAGCCCGGTCGAAATATCGCGCTTCTCGAACGACAACTTGCATGTGCAGGTGCAGGACAATGTGCGCGAGCGCGACGTGTTCGTCGTGCAGTCCTTCACCACGCCGGTGAGCGATCACATCATGGAGTTGATGATCATGCTCGACGCCTTGCGCAGTGCGTCGGCGCGGCGGGTGACGGCGGTGATTCCGTACTATTCGTACGCGCGCTCGGACAAGAAGGACAAGCCGCGCATCTCGATCACCGGCCGGCTGGTGGCCGACATGCTGCACACCGCGGGCGCGGATCGCGTATTGACGATGGATCTGCACGCCGACCAGGTGCATGGCTTCTTCAGCGTGCCGGTCGATCACATGACGGCAATTCCGACGATCGCCGAGCATTTTCGCAAGAATTACGATCTGTCGAACATGGTGGCGGTGGCGACCGACGCCGGTGGTGCAAAGCGGGTCGGGCGATTTTCGGAACGACTCGGCATCCCGATGGCGATCATCGACAAGCGGCGCATGAGTGACACACAGGTGCGTCAGGGACAGGTGGTGGGCAAGGTGCGCGACCGCGATACAGTGATTTTCGAAGACGAGATATCGACCGGCGGCACCTTGTTGGCGACCGTCGATACACTGAAGGCGGCAGGCGCGCGCAGCATCCACGCCGGCGCGGTGCATGGGGTGTTGTGTGGCCCTGCGGTCGAACGCCTGCGTGCCGCGCCGATCGAGTCGATCGTCGTCACCGACACGGTGAATATTCCGCCCGCCAAGCACTTCGACAAGCTCACCACGCTCACCGTGGCGCCGCTACTGGCCGCCGCGATCGAGCGCATTCACAGTGGCGGAAGCGTTGGCGAGCTTTTTCGCTGAAGGCTCAGCGCGCAGCGATTACGCGCCGAGTTGGTAGCGCAACAGGCCGCGCTTGCCCACGCCCAGCTTCATGGCGTGCTCTTCGATGTCGCCGCCCGAACACAGCTGAAGTTTGTATTCACCGGCCGGCAGCGGACCGAGCACGATGTTGCCATGCGCGCGGGCCAGCAGAATGCGGCGGCCCTCGGCGTCCATGACCTTGACCTGGATGGCCTTCTCGGCGTTCTCGCGCGTTACGTTGAGCGCCGGACGCAGCTTGAGCGGGAAGAGCTCGGGCGCGTCGTTCTCTTCAGATTGTCGCAGGCCGCGCTTGTTCGCCGTGTTGCTGACCGTCTGGGTGTCGGACATCGACGGGCCGGGCGCGGTCGCGGCGCCAACAGCTGTGGGCATGGCGAGGGCAAAAGCCGCCGTGCCGATAATTTTGCGAACGTTCGCATCCGAATTGCGGGTCATCAATTGCTCCATTCTGGCGTCGCCGGTCGTGGCAGCCGGCAGTGCTGTTGCGTCTACGATCCAACCACCTTGGGGTGTGGCGTTGAATGACAAGCCCGACCGGCGAACTGGATGTCGTTCGCATCTGACCACAGGTGACGGGCAAGGTTCGCAAGCGGATGTAACGCGCAGGAAATCGCGCGCTGCATGTTGCAAGCGCAACGCGTATTTTAGCGATTTGTGTGGCTTGTGTGTGGTCTATCGGCCGGCGATCGCTATTGCCTCGTCAGCCGATTACCTTGCGCTATCGGCACGCCGAGCCTTCGCTCAGGGCGTACTCGACTCGCGCACGATATGCCATTGACCGGACTGAAAGGCCCATTCGAGCTGCTTGGTGACGACGTCCTCGTAGCCGCGCGCGCGGTAGTGCTGGCGGAAGCGCGCCACCCAGTGATCGGATGCGGTGGGCAGAATATCGAGCGCCGCGATATCGATGCGAATCGCTCCGGGCCGATCGAGCCGCGCGCGTCGCTCCGCCTCCCAGGCGCCCGTGGTGGGGTGGTCGGGCGAATCGTAGCCTGCGGCATAGAAGCTGCGATAAGCGTCGTAATCCTTGCCCTGCCAGGCGGCGAGCCAGCCGTCAAGGCGGGCGCGTAGCGCGGCGAGCTGGGGCGGAACGTCGTCGGCCGCGAGGCCGGACAGCGCGTCTGTCATGGCGGGCGTCATGGCGCCGTGCTGATCCTGATAGTTGTCGCGCAGCGCGCTCTGCAATCCGCCCGCGAGTGCAAGCAGTCCCGCCTTGAGGCGGAAGCGTTCAAAGCGGTTGTTGGCGTCGGCCACCACCGCGTTGAAGCGCCCCTGGTGTGCATCGAGCAGATCACTCAGGCTGCGCCGCCCGGCATCGAACTGCAGCGTATAGGCGTCGATCAGATTGCGGCTGGCCACCAGCCGGGTTTGCAGCGCCTCTTTCACCGCTTCGCGTTCGGTCAGATCGGTCGCCTGGCGCGCTAAATCGATGGCCACCGCTTCGCGAATCGTTTCGACGTCGGCCTGCGCGGCGTGGTGCCGCGCCACCGCTTCATCAACGCGATACCAGCTCGCGCCGCCCAGCGGAACGTCGAGTGTGACTGCGAGCTGGGCGGAGCGCACGGTGTCGGACACTTCGACGGGCTCGATGCGCGCGTTCAGTCGCTTACGCAGTGCAATGTCCACGGACGGCATCAACGCGCCGCGCGCCACGCCGATCTCCGCCTGCCGCGCCTGCGCCCGACGCTGCGCCGCGCGCTGGTTGGGATTGCCGGTCTCCGCCTGGCTGCGCAAAGCGCTCTGTGAAAAGTCGAGCGCGTCGAAGTCCGGCGGCGTGAGCACATCCGCAGCGTGCCCGGTCAACTGCTCGAAGAGGAACTCGGCAGCGCCAAGCGCTGCGCGCAGTTCGGCCACCTGCTGCTGCGCCTGCGCCACGCTGATTTCGACCTGATCGCGGTCGGCCGGTGAAATGCGTCCCGCCTCGACACGCGCCGTCACTTTGGACTGCAGTTGCCGCGTAGCTTGCAGCAGCGCCTTGCCAGCCGCATTGATATGACGCAGGCGCAGGATGTCGGCATAGACGTCGGCGACCCGCAGGGCAAGTTCTTCGCGCGCCGCGGCCAGGTCGGCATCGGCGGCGGCCACACCGTGACGGGCGCTGCTCAACCGATACACATCGGAACCGCCACTGAACAGGTTCCAGCTCAGCGACGCCTCGCTGCGGCGCGAGCTGCGGTCGAGCGGCTGTCCGAGCTGTTCGGCGTCGGTTTCGGCGCGTTGCCAACTCAGCCCGACGGTGGGAAAAAAGGCGGAGCGCGACTGGCGGCGAAGTGACTCGGAGGCTTCGAGCAGCGCGCGCGCCGAGGCGACGTCCGGATGCGCGGCGAGGACTGCATCGACTACGTCGGGCAGTCGTTCGGCGAGCGCTGGCGTGGCACCGAGCAGCGCGAGAATCAGGGTGTGGCGAAGCAGATGGCGGCGCATGGTTCAGCGTTCCCGCAGCGATTTGTCGAAGGTCTTGACGATCGGCTTGAGCAGGTATTCGAGTACCGTGCGCTTGCCGGTGTGAATGCTTGCGTCGGCCATCATGCCCGGCGAGATGATGAGGCGCTCTTCGGCGTCGCCGACATAGTTGTGGTCTGCCTCGAGGGTGACTTCGAAGTACTGCTCGTTGCTGCGTTCGTCGAGCAGGGCGTCGGCACCGACGCGCAGCACTGTGGCATCGAGCGTGCCAAAAATCGATGCGTCGTAAGCGCTGATCCGCACTCGGGCGTCCTGGCCGGGACGGATGAAGGCGATGTCCGAGGGTTTGACGCGTGCCGCGATCACCAGTTTGTCGCGCGCCGGCACGAGTTCCATGAGCGTTTCGCCGGCCCCTGCGACGCCACCGACCGTGGTCATCAGCAAACGGTTGACGACGCCATCGACAGGCGCGCGCAGCGTGCGGCGACTGACCCGGTCGGCACGCGCGGTGATCTGCTCGCGCAGCGTTGCCGCGGCCAGTTCGGCGTCATTGCGCTCGCGCATCGTTTCGGCTTCGAAGCGCGCGTGGGTCTCGGCGAGGCGCGAGCGCGCTTCACTGACTGCCGCTTCGAGGCGCCGTATCGCGCTGCGCGATGCATTGAGGTCGCCGCTCAGTGCCGCGACACGCTGACGCGCTGCGATCAGATCGGCGCGCGCGCCGGCACGGTTGCGATCCAGTTCCTCCTCGATCGCCAGCGTTTGCTGGGCGAGGCGCAATTGCGCGGCAAAGGCCTCCGAGCGGGCGCGCGTTTCGGTCAGTTCGCGTTGCCGCTGGGCGAGCTGGTTGTTGAGCGTTTCGGCAATGCTGTCGCGCTCACGCACGCGGGACGCCCAAAGCGCTTCTGTCTTTCTGACCAGGTCGGGTGCGGCATCGGCGAGCTCTTGCGGGAACACGGGTGGCGCGCCGGACAGTTCGGCGTCGAGCCGGATGATCGCGGCACGCGCGCTCCACAGCGACTGGCGCGTTTCGCCGAGGTCGGCGTTGAACTGCAGGTTCTGCACCGTTGCGAGGACGTCTCCGGCGCGCACCTGCTGTCCTTCGCGCACCGCAATCGACTCGA
>CBDULG010000140.1:0-7758 GCA_965367985.1 uncultured Rhodocyclaceae bacterium | reverse complement strand
GTCTCGCTGCCCATGGCGCGCCCGGCGATCGTCGCTGGCACCGCGCTGGCGCTCATGGAAACGCTCGCCGATTTTGGCACCGTCGCCTATTTCGGCGTGCAGACCTTTACCACCGGTATCTACCGCGCCTGGTTCTCGCTCGGCGACCGGATCGCCGCTGCCCAGTTGTCTGCGATGCTGCTGTCTTTCGTCGTGCTGGTGCTGGTGTTCGAACGCTTCAGCCGAGGCAGGGCGCGTTTCGAAGACACTTCGCGGCAACGCCGGCCCAACTTCGGCCGGCGCCTGTCGCCGCTTGCCGGCTGGGTCGCCTGCGTGGCCTGCCTCATGCCGCTCGCTTTCGGTTTTCTGCTTCCGGCCGCGTTGTTGCTGCATATGGCGTTCACCGATGGCGATGCGCAGTTCGGCCCGCGCTTTCTCACCCTGGCGCGCAACAGCTTTTCGCTCGCCACGGTGACTGCCGTGTGCGGCGTGGCGCTGGCGCTGTTGCTCGGCTACGCCAATCGTCTCGCCGGTGTGCCAATAACGCGGTTCCTCAATCGTGTTGTCGGGCTGGGTTATGCGGTGCCCGGCACAGTGATCGCCGTGGGCGTGCTCATCCCGGTGACGCAACTCGACAACTGGCTCGCCGCGCTGCTCAAGGCGCAGTTCGGCGAAAGCCCCGGTCTGCTGCTCACCGGCGGCATGTTCGCGCTCGTCTATGCCTACCTCACGCGTTTTTTGAGCGTAGCGCTGGCGACCGTCGATTCCGGGCTGGCGCGCATCACGCCGTCGATGGACGAAGCTGCCCTGAGCCTCGGTGCCGGCATCGGCCGCAGCCTGCGCCGCGTGCACGTGCCCATGCTGCGCGGCAGCCTGCTCACGGCAGGCCTGATGGTGTTTGTCGACGTGATGAAAGAATTGCCGGCGACGCTGGTGATGCGCCCCTTCAACCTCGACACGCTTGCCACCCAGGCCTACAACCTGGCGTCCGACGAACGTCTGGCCGAGGCCTCGACCGCCGCGCTTACCATTGTTGCAGTCGGCCTGGTGCCGGTGATCGTGCTGTCGGCGCAGATCGCGCGGCAGCGGCGAAGCGGGCGCAGGTAGTTACCAGCCTGCCGGTCTGCAGGGCAGACGAGCGGGGCACTTGCCGGGGTTGGGCGTTGTCGAACAATCGAAGCCGGAAGCCTCGCGTTCGACGTTTTCGCCGTTGCATGTCGCGATTCGCCGTCCGGGCTTGAGAATCGGGGATTCGGGCCATTCCGGGTGCGCGTTTGTAAGGTTCTTAGGTCGCCGACGGTTGACTCACACGAAGATGACCGGATCGATCCATGTGCCAGGCGGCGGGATGCCGCGGCATTTGCAGGGATCAGCAGGCGGGTGGCCGTCATTGATGCCTGCCAGTTACCGGTTGATTGAATTGAACAACATTCGCCAAGCGCGGGTGATCCAGAGGGAGCAACTCATGAATCGACGTCAATCACTACAAGCGCTGTTGGGTATTTCCCTTCTTTCGCTCGGTAGTCATCGCCTCGCCGTTGCGCTAGAGCGCAGCGGGCGCAAACTCGTCAAAGCCGACGCGGAGTGGGCAGCACTGCTGCCGGCGGCTTCGTACAAAGTACTATTCGAAGAGGCCACCGAACCACCTTTCAGCAGCCCACTGAACGACGAAAAGCGCGAAGGCACGTTGGTGTGCGCCGCCTGTTTCCTGCCTCTGTTCGACAGCGAGGCGAAGTACGACAGCGGCACCGGCTGGCCCAGCTTCTGGAAATCCTTGCCCGATGCCGTAGGGACGAGCACCGACTTCAAGCTGATCTGGCCGCGGACCGAATACCATTGCGCGCGCTGTGGCGGGCATCAAGGGCACATCTTCGACGATGGGCCGCCGCCGACCGGCAAGCGCTATTGCAACAATGGACTTGCATTGAACTTCGTCGCACGCGGCGAGGAACTGCCCGCGCTGCGAACCTGAACGCCGACGGATACCGCAATGCGCTCCCGGTGAGGGCGGTTCGGGCGCTGCATGTGCGCCGGGCCACGACGCTTCGCCCGCCCTGCACCTTCTGCCACAGTGAATCCGATTCGAAGTAACGAAGGCCCCGATACCGGGGCCTTCATCATGCGGTATGTCGCAACATCGCAGTTCAGCGATATCCCGCCCGATCGTAGATCTTCTGCGCTTCCGCCACCGCACCGGCGACACCGCCGATCGATTGTTCGTCGGCTTTGAAATCGCCCATCTTGGCAAGCGCCGGGTTGTCTACCTTGACGCTTTCGACGACCGGCCATTCGTTGTTGCCGTCGGCAAAATAACGCTGCGCTTCATCCGAGGCGAGGTATTCGAGGAAGGCCTTGGCGGCTTCGGGGTGCGGTGCGTGCTTGAGCATGCCGCCGCCGGAGACGTTGACGTGCGTGCCGGCGTTGTCCTGATTGGGCCATACCAGGCCGACCGCTTCGATCACTGCCTGGTCTTCGGGCTTGTCGGAGTTGAGCAGGCGGGCAAAGTAATAGCTGTTGGCGATTGCCACGCCGCACTCGCCGGCTGCGACGGCGCGGATCTGGTCGGTGTCGCCGCCCTTGGGATCGCGCGCAAAATTTTCAACCACACCGCGCGCCCAGGCTTCGGTTGCTTCGGCGCCGAGACGCTGAACGAGAGACGCGCCCAGCGACAGATTGTAGGGGTGGCTGCCGGAGCGGGTGCACACCTTGCCTTTCAGTTCGGGCGAGGCGAGATCCTCGTAGTTCTGCACCTGCTGGGGTTCGACGGTCTGCTTGTTGTAGACGATGACGCGGGCGCGCGTCGAAAAGGCGTACCAGGTGTCGGTCCGCAGATGCGCCGGAATGCGGCGGGTCAGCGTTTCGGAGTCGACTTTGCCGAACAGGCCCAACTCGTCGGCTTTGGCGAGGCGCGATGCATCGACGGTGATGAACACGTCGGCCGGGCTGTTTTCGCCTTCGTTGGCAATACGCTGGAGCAGGGCGTCGTCTTTGCCCTCGATGCGATTGACCTTGAACCCGGTGGCCTTGGTGAAGTTTTCGTATAACGCCTCGTCGGTCTGGTAGTGACGTGCGGTGTAGAGATTGAGTACCTGATCTTCGGCATGCAGCGGTGCGAGTGCGGAAACCACGCTCAGCGACGCGGCGAGGAGGATGTGTTTCATGGTGGGTTGAGCCTCTTGGCGGTTAGCTGGATTGAGTGGCGCGAAGTGTAGCGAGAACGAAATTGGAATGCAAATGATTCGCATTTGATATAAAGTCAAATGACAATCATTCGCAATAGGATTTCGTCATGAACGCCATGCTGGTTGGTGCCGATCGCTTGGGAAACATCCCCGCCTTGCTCGATGAATTCGGTATTCGCATTGCCGCCCATGTGACCGGGCGCGACAGCGCCCATCAACGAAGAGCGGCGGATCTGCCGGCCGGCGTCGAGATGGTCATCCTGTTTACCGACTTTCTCGGCCATAACGTCATGCAGCGTTTCCGCCAGGCCGCATGCAAAGCAGGGGTGGAGTTGGTGTGTTGCCGGCGATCGGTGTGCGCGCTCAAGCAGGCGCTTGACCGGCGTGATTCAAGCCGCTGCAGGCGGTGCCCCGAGAAGGGGCGGGGCTGCCGGTCGGGCTGACAACCAGCCGCGCCCTATGGCGTGTAGACGACCCAGCTCTCGACAGGCGCCGGCGCACGTGTACCGCTCGAACGCGCCGTGGGCGCAACAGTTTCGAACGGGTCCGCCTGCGCAACCACTGCGCCTTCGCTCCCCTGCGGGCGGTGCGGCAGAATTCGTCGGCCGCCATTGAAGCGCTTGACCCAGTAGCGCTTGCGCAGTTGCTCGACGCGCACCTGACCGCCACTCGAAGGCGCATGCAGGAAGCGGTCGCCGCCGAGGTACATGCCGACGTGCGAGAAGGCCTGGCGGCGCGTATTGAAAAAGACGAGATCGCCCGCCTTGAGCCGGCTCAGCTCGACCCGCTGGCCAAGCTGAGCCTGTTCGCGCGTGGTGCGCGGAATTGCGAAACCGAGGGCTTCGCGGTAAATCTGCTGAATGAGCGCGCTACAGTCGACACCGGAATCCCGCGACTGGCCGCCGAAGCGATAGGGGATGCCAATATAGCTCAGGCCGCGCACGACCAGTTCGCCAATCGAGCCGCCACGCATATCGGCAACGTCCGTCGCGAATGCGTCATCCGCCGAAACCTGCATCGGAACGAAAAGAAAAAGTATCCAAGCGGAAAGCGTCGGGAGCAGGCGCATAAACATAATATACTGTGTCAGGAAGACGTCGTAAAGTACTGATTTAATGTCTTCTTCTTGGATTCGCCAGCGATTGTCATAATCTGCGCCGTGTAGCGCATGCGGCACCAGTCGTTCGCTGTCGGCACACGCGGCGCCGGGTCGCGACTTCCGTCCCGCCGGCTTTCCGGTGGCATGCGTCGCGTGCTGCGGCCTTTCCGCCTTTCGCGCTGCGCGGTGTGCCACGTGTCGGCATCCGTTGGACGCCGGCTCGATACTTTCGCTACGGTTACGCCATCATGTCCGCGCACGCCTGTGGTGGGTGGATGAGCGCATTGGGAGAGCGGGTGTGGAGTGGTTTTTCTTGATCGCCGTACTGCTGGTTTTCGTCGGACTGATCTTCTGGCTGCGCGAGCGGCGCGCGGCCCAGCGGGATGCGGAGCGGGCGCGGGAAGAAGCGTTTCTGCTTCAGATGGCGAGCGCGCGAGGCGCCGCGTCGCAGCCGCGGGCCGCGCCTGCGCCCGGCACGGCAATCCAACCCGACGCCGATCCGCCGCCGGCTGATCACCTCGAGGCGGTGCCCGAAAGACGGCCCTATCTCGATCGCCGCTATCGCGTGGTGTATTTCTGGCTTAAGGCCGGCTTGCCGAATCACGAAATCATCCCCCGTGGTTCGCTGCGGCGCGTGGTGGGGCGTGAGCAGGTGGGCAAGGACATGCTGCTCGATTTCCTGATCTGTGACCCGGCGCTCTCGGTCGTCGCGGTGGTCGACCTCGAGCGCGGCGCTGCCGATGCCGCGGCGACGCGCTTCAAGAAGGAATTGCTCGAGGGTGCGGGCGTGCGCTACGCCTGCTGGCCGGCCGACGCACTGCCGGACAAGTCGACACTGCCAGTCTGGCTGGCTTGAACGCCGGGCACCGTGCGATAGCCGGCGCGATACGTCCGCGCAGCGGCTCGGCGCGCCGTCAGGTGATTCGCAGCACGCGCCGCTTGGTGCTTTCCAGTTCGATCAGCGAGGCCGGTGTGCGTCTTCCCGCCATGTTGGCGCGTGACAGCGCGATCAGCAGCAGCTGGGCAATCGTATGGGCGTCGTGAAGCGCGCGCCCGGCGGTCGCGCTTTCGATTTCCAGCGCGCGTGCCCAGTTTGACAGGCGCATCGGCGACGAATGGTGCTCGTGCATGAGCGCCGGCAGCAACCAGTAAAGATCGAGCCAATTGAGTTCGGGCTCGAAGCCCAGGTGTTTCTCGAATGCGTTCGTCAACGCACGCCGGTTGATGGCCGAATTGAACACCACCACGGGTGACTTGCCGATGAATTCAAGCAGCGAGACAAGCGCTTCGGCAGCGTCGGTTTCGAGCGTGCACAGAAATCCGTCGCGGTTGCCGAGCGCGGCGCGTTCGACGCCCAATGCGGCCACCGTCACCGGCGTTTCGTTTCCCACGTCGAGACCCGGCGACTCGGTGTTCAGCACGACGTAGCGCAGGTCGCCGTGACGGGCATCGAGATGCGGTGCGGCGCGCTGCTGCCAGGCTTCGAGCCGGTCGCGCAGCGCGGGCGGCAGATCCGGCGCGCTGCCGCCGGGCAGCATGCGTGAGAGCCAGTTCATCAGGACACCTCCGCCATGCCGATGCAAAAACGAACGGCGCTGCTCACAATTGATAGTCCAGCTTGAGCCGCAACTGCAGCTTGCGCGCCTGGCGGAAGGCTTCTTTCAGGATGCGCCGATCGAGTTCGTTGAGCCGATCGGGTTTGATCTTGTTGTCACCGGGGGCATCGTGTTCCGTGTCCAGATGCTGGGATCGCAGGCGCAGCAACTGAATGAAGTGAAAGCCGTCGGTCATGGCGTCCAGGTCGTCGCTCGCCATGCCGTTCTTCTCCCCGGCAAGGCGAAGGCGCTGCACGGTGTTCGACGAGGCGACCTCGGCACGCAAGGCGAGAATGCGCGCTGCGTCGACAAACAGGCGGGCGCCCGATTTCTTCAGGTCGATGGTGCCGTCGCTCTCGACGACGAAATCGCGGATGCGGCCCAGCGGCGGTGCCACCGCAAGCGCGTTGACTGCCATCATGCGCAGAAAGGTCGAGTTGCCACGTGCGCCATCGAGCAGCCAGCGCGACAGTTCGTCGCCGATCTTCTCGCTGCCGTAGAGCACCCGGAAATCGAAAAAGATCGACGCGTTGAGCAGGGCCTGCGGATCAGGCTCGCGAATCCATGCGCTGAAGCGCCGCTTCCACTCCGCCAGGGTCAGGCACAAATCGGGGTTGCTGCCCATGATGTTGCCCTTGCACAGCGGAAAGCCGCACAGCGCAAGCGCTTCGTTCACGTCCTTGGCGAAAGCCAGCAGCTTGCGTTTGGTCTCTTCGCGCTGCTCGTCAGGCGCCGAAAAGACGATGCCATTGTCCTGGTCGGTGGATAAGGTCTGTTCGTGGCGCCCTTCGGAGCCAAAGGCCAGCCAGGAGAACTTGACGTCGAACAGCTCATGCCGCGCCAGCTCGAGCGTGATGATGCGGCTGGTGAGCGCGTCGTTGAGTGACGAAATGAAGCGTGTGAGCTGCTCGGCGCCAATGCCCTGGGCGATCAGATTGAGCGCCAGATGGCGGATGTCGCGGCTTGCGTGCTGCAGGGATTCGATGTCGTCGGCGCCTTCGATGCTGGCGCGGATCTGGCGCAGGCCGATGCGTTGCAGCGCGAACAGGTCGCGTTCCGATACCAGTCCGAGAAGGCGATCCTGGCTGTCGACGACGAGGACGTGGCGCACGCGGTGTGTCGCCATTTCGAGCGCCGCGTCGTAAGCCGTCGCGGTCGCCGCCAGCGTGAACGGCTCGGGCGTCATGACCTCCGACACCGGGCGGTCGAGGTCGAACGCCGGCAGCACCACGCGTGGCAGCAGATCGCTTTGGGTGAGCACGCCCACCGGTTGCCGCGCTTCGTCAGTCACCACCATGCAGCCGATGTCCAGTTCCGCCATTTGTTCGAGCGCGGCGCGCGTCGGCGTGTCGGGTGAAACAGAGACCGCGTCGCGCTTTATCAACTGCGACAGCGGCGTGGTCATCGTCTGCTGTTCGCCGGCGCGTTGCGAAAACGTGGTTTGCAACTGCTGCCGCGACTGAGTGAGCAGGCTGGCAATGTATTGCGTGCAGAACAGATGAAACACCGGGCTGATACGCATCAGCTCGAGGAAATCGTCGGCGGGCAGCTGATAGATGAAGCTGTCAGTGAGCGCGATATAGTTGTTTGTTGCTGGGCGATTGGCCGAAATCGAGCCGATGGGGAAGCTTTCGCCCGGCCCGAGCGTCATCGTCGAATATTCGGTGAGCACCACGCTGCCGGCCTGATTGGCCTGCACGGTGCCACGCTGGATGATGTAGAACTGGCGTGGCGCGCCCATCTCGGGCGAAAGGATCGTCGTGCCCTTGGCGAAGTAGCCGAGCGAAACGCGCGCGGCGACAAACGCCAGCGCAGCCGGCTCCATCTGGTCAAAGGGTGAAAAGCGCTTAAGAAAATCCGCGCTCGCATTGCTTAGCGCTTCAGTTGCATCTGTCATGTCGTT
>CBDULG010000139.1:0-7790 GCA_965367985.1 uncultured Rhodocyclaceae bacterium | reverse complement strand
TATCGGCCGAGCGTGTCTTGCGGGCGAAGATTATTTCGCGCGATCTCGGCCAGGTGCTGCAGCGCGGCGTCTCCGGTGCTGTGACCGTGGGTGTCATTGATCCGCTTGAAATTGTCGATGTCGAGCAGGCCGATGCACAGTGGACTGTCGCGCCGCCGAGCGCGCGCGATCTCCCGTGTCAGCGCTTCGTCGAGTCCCTTGCGATTGAGCGCGCCGGTGAGCGGGTCGTGGCGCACCAGTTCGCTCGTGTGCTGCAGTTCGTGCTGGAGTTTGACGATCTCGGCGTTGGCGACTTCGACCTCTTTTTGCAGCGAGTCGAGCTCTTCCTTCGAGCGGCGCGCGTCTTCCTGGACGACGCGCGTCTCGCGCATCATCACTTCGATCACGTCTGACAATTCGCTGATGTCATGGGCGCGTTCGATGCGCGTGGAACAGTCTTCGAGGGTGTCGTGGTAGGCGCCAGCCGAGTCGCTCATGTCGGCAAGTCGGTCAACAAAGCCGGCAAGCATCAGCTTGAGGCGTTGTTGTGCGTCGCTCAGTTCCTTCTTGAGCAGGCTTTGCTGGTCAATGACATCGCGCAGACGGCGCTCGACTTCGTCGAGCATGCGAATGTCGAGCGGGCCGGCAAAGGCCTCTTTGAGCACGGTGAGCTGACCGGTCAGCCAGTCGTCGTCGATCACCAGCTGGCTGATGTTCTCGACGATCAGGCGCAACAGGGCGATTAGCGCGACACGAATGCTGCTCTGGTCCTCGCCGGCCCATTCGAGTTTGAGCGTCAGCTCGTTGAGATCGGTGGCCAGTACAGGCGCCTGATCGAGTGCAGGATCCTCAGCCAGCCGTTTGCCCAGCGCGACGGCGGTTCTGGCAATGTCGGCATTTTCGGTAAGCAGAGCGCCCAGGCCGCGATCGAACAGCATGTTCAGGCCACTGCCAAGCGCAGGGGCAATAAGCGTGTTGGCGGAGGCGTCGGCGTCGGCGTTGGCGGCGGCTTCGGCGTCGGCGTCGGTGCCGGTGCCGGATCCAGAATCGGAGTCGGCGGATTTCGAAGCGGGCGCCGATGTCGCCTCGGGCTGCGACGTATCAGCCGTTTCGCGTACTTCGACGTGGTTGCCGTTGCGCGCCGCCGCCCAGCTCTCTGCCAGCCGAGTCAGGCGCCCGTGCAGCGTGTTCGCTTCAGCGCCGGAGGCGCCGAGCACATGGTTCAAGGCTTCTTTCTTGCGCGCGACGGTGAGGTCGGCGTGCGGGCGCTCAAGCAAGTCGATCAACTGGCGAATCAACGGTGCCCACGCCAGCGCCTGACTCTGCATCGCCTCGGATAATTCGACCACAGCCTGATTGACCGCGGGCCACTGCTTGTGACGAATCGCGACCTCGAGCTGACGGGTGAAACGCATTTGCGCCGGTGTCGCCTTGGGCATGATGGCCAGCAGGCGATTCAACGAAACGGTCGGGAACGCTTCTTCAGGTTGACCGCCGGAAATCCGAAAGTAGTAGGCGCGATAGTTGTCCGGAGTCGGGGCAAGGCGCTCCGAGGCGAGGCGCTTGAGCGTTTCGCGGGCGATTTCAGGCGGCGATGTGTATTCCGGCATCTCGGCAGCTGTCCGTTGAGTGAAGTGTTTAACGGAACGCAAACCCGCGACTTTAGAGGCTTTGAGCGTTAGCGGTGTGTCTGCAACGCACCCGGAAAACGGGCGTGCGCAGCGGCGAGGCGTTTATTCGACGAGACCGAACTTGAGCCCGTAATGAGTCAATTCCGCGTTGTTGCGCAGGCGCATTTTTTCGAGCAGGCGTGCGCGATAGACACTCACCGTCTTGACGCTCAGATTGAGCTCGTCGGCAATCTGGGTGAGCGTCATGCCGGAGGCGATCATGCACAAGGTCTGATATTCGCGGTCGGAGAGTTTTTCGTGCAAGGGGCGGTCGGAGTCCTCGCCGATTGCTTCGGCCAGTTCCATGGCCAGCGAGGCGCTCACGTACTTCTTGCCACTGGCCACTTGGCGAATGGCGGTGACAAGCTGGTCGGGCGCGCTCTGTTTGTTGAGGTAACCCGCCGCGCCGGCCTTGAGCGCACGAATCGCGTATTGATCCTCCGGATACATGCTGAGAATGAGCACCGGCAGTCGCGGTTGCTCTTTCTTGAGCAGTTTGAGCGCGTCGATGCCGTTGCGGTCGGGCATCGAAACATCCATGAGCACAACGTCCCAGTCGCCCTCGCGACTCATGTGCAGCGCTTCGACGCCATTGCAGGCCTCGCCGGCCACTTCCATGTCTGTGGTGTCCGAAAGAATCTGCCGCAACCCTTGGCGCACGATGGCGTGGTCGTCGGCAATCATCACGCGGATTCGTTTGCTCACGGATTCTCCTCATCGTCGGGGGCGGCGGCCGGCCGAGCCGGTAACATCACCTGCAGCGAAGTGCCGCGCGGCACGCGCGCCTGCACATGGACCCCGCCACCAAGGCTGGCGACACGTTCGCGCACACCGCGCAGTCCGAAGGACCGCGGCTTGCCCAGATCGGCATCCGACATGCCCACGCCATCGTCACTGACCTCTAGCGCAATTGCATCTCCAGTATGCACCAGACGAATGTCAACGGCGGCGGCCTGAGCATGCTTGCTCACATTCGTTAACGCTTCCTGAAAAATTCGGAACAGCGCGATCGATTCTTCTTCCGGCAAGTCGATGTCGTCGTCGGCGCAAAGCATACGACACACGATACCGGTGCGCTGGCTGAAATCTTCGGCATGGCTCTCGATGGCCGCCGCGAGGCCAAAGTCCTTGAGAATTCCGGGCCGCAGCTCGCGCGTGACGCGGCCTACGGTGGCAATGGCGTCGTCGATCAGCGCCTCGATGTCGCCGATGCGCGGGCGCAGCCCGGCCGTATCCTGGTCGAGCCGGCCGGCGAGCATCGAGGTGGAGAACTTGAGCGCCACGAGATGCCCGCCGAGCACGTCATGCACGTCACGGGCGATACGCTCGCGCTCTTCCTCCTTGGCATTTTGTAGATGATTCGACAGCGCCTTGAGGTGCAGCTGGGAGGCGCGCAACTCCTCCTCCGTCTGTTTGCTCTGGGTAATGTTCCACATTACGCCCTCCCAAACTTGCCGGCCCGAGTCGAGCGTGCGCATCGAGCCGCGCACGTTGATCCACTTGGTATCTCCAGCGGCGGTGTGGATGCGGCCTTCCCAATTGAGCTTGCGGCCGGACTGAGCGCTCGCGTCCAACACTGCGTCGAGCGCGGCGTGGTCTTCTGGCAACAACTGGCGTTCGAAACGCGAGCCGTCGGCGTATAGATCGGCCGGAGGAAACCCCAGCAACATATCGGTCGCGTCGCTTGCATAGAGAAACGAGAGTTTCCCGTCGTCGCCGCGCACCATCTGGAAGATCACGCCCGGCGTGCTGGCAGCGACCGCATGAAAGCGCGCGTCGCTTTCCTGATATGCATCCAACGCACGGCGCCGCTCGCGTCGCACCTCTGCCTCGCGCAGTTCGCGCTCGATCGCCGGGAAGAGCCGCTCGAGATGGTTTTTGCTCAAGTAGTCGTGCGCGCCAGCGCGCATCGCCGTAATCGCGTCTTCCTCGCGGATCACGCCCGAGACGATGATGAACGGAATGTCGAGCGAGAGCTGCTGCATGATGGCCAGCGCGCCGAGCGCACTGAAACCCGGCAAATCGTGATCGCTGATGATCAGATCCCATGCTTGCGAGCGCAACGCAGTTTCGGTGCCCGCCGGTGTATCGACGCGCAGCGTTTGTAACTCGCAGCCCACGTGGCGGAAGCGGTGAGCGAGGAGCAGGGCATCGTCTTCACTGTCCTCGATCATGAGGACACGCAGGCGAGCGGGGAGGGATGTCGGGGCCGTCATGCCGGAAAGATCAACCCGGGAGTTGCGCTACAGGGATACGAATTATCTTGGAAACGACAGTTGGACGCGCCCCAGTGTGCGGCTTGCGGGTCGTCGGACACGGCGCGAGCACGGCGTGGGAGCGGCCCCTGCAAGCGCAGTTGCCAGATGAGGCAACGCCGTCAGGCGCCAGCCGGTCGTGATCTTGGGGTTGTAGCGCACTCAACTGCCGGGTGTTCGCGGTTAGAGTCGAAATAGTCAGTACACACAATAACGTGCAAGGTGCGAAAGGCGGTCAACTGCCGTTTCCAGGATTATGCCGCATGCGCGACCGAGGTGGCGATGTGGCAAGCGCGCAGCACGGTAAGGCATGCGATATAATCCGGTGCTTCGCCGGTTTAGCTCAGTTGGTAGAGCAACCGCCTTGTAAGCGGTAGGTCGCGGGTTCGACTCCTGCAACCGGCACCACGGTTGCTTTTTTTTGGTGCATCGTCTTGACGATTGCATCCTTGGTGTCTAGAATCGTCGTTCTTCAGTCGCGGGGTGGAGCAGTTGGCAGCTCGTCGGGCTCATAACCCGAAGGTCGTAGGTTCAAGTCCTACCCCCGCAACCAGAAAAAATATAAAAAAAGCCCGGTTCATCGAACCGGGCTTTTTTTATTAGCGGTCGGTACCCCGCACGGCGGGTTCTCAGTTGCAGCGATGTTGCCGTCAGTTGATGGTCTGCAATCCAATGCGCAATGTGATTTGGCAGGACATCGGAGCGGCGTCGCGCCGTGGCCGCGCTCCACTGAGCGAGGGCTCGAAGCGCCAAACGTACACGGTCCGAGCGCGCTGTGAGAGCGACCGGCAATACTCCGGTACGCGCCGCCCGCGCCTCACCAAACATCGCGCGTCAATGCCGTGCTAG
This sequence comes from uncultured Rhodocyclaceae bacterium, assembly GCA_965367985.1. Classification (GTDB taxonomy): domain Bacteria; phylum Pseudomonadota; class Gammaproteobacteria; order Burkholderiales; family Rhodocyclaceae; genus Nitrogeniibacter. The sequence continues at coordinate 3,037 of CBDULG010000139.1, read as the reverse complement.
TCTTCCTTCGGCTTCGCCGCTGACGCGAGGTGTGTGCCGAATACTGCGTTTTTCGTGCGCCCGTGGCCTTCCGTTGAAATTGGGTGGCCCGTTGCCCTTGAGGGAAAACGCCTCGCATTATGGACGGCACGGTTATGGGGTTTGAAAACGCTTGATTGAGGAGCTGAGATCATGACGATCAAGGTGATAGATTTTGGCAAGGACAGAGGTACCGAATCCGAGCGACGGCTGGCCGATCTTCCCGACCGTGTGGTCGAAGGCGATCCGCATCATCAGACGACTGTCTTCTACGAAAACAAAGAAGGCCGCTTCATGGCCGGAACATGGGTGAGCACGCCGGGCAAGTGGCGCGCGTTTACTGATCGCGACGAATTCTGCTATTTCATCTCCGGCCACGCACGCCTGATTTCCGAAGACGGCACGGCGCAGACATTCAAGACGGGTGATGCGTTCTTGATTCCAAATGGTTTTCGCGGCTATTGGGAAGTACTCGAGACCACCACGAAGCATTTCGTAATTCGCGAATACGATCCCAAGTAAGCGCCGTTAATTGATTTACGAATCGAGGAGCAGCAATGCCTAAACAAAGAATGGTGGTGGAATTCGGCGTCGGCAGTTCGCTGCGCCGCAAGGACTACACCGAAGCGGCAAGCCGCGCGATCAAGGACGCGCTGTGGCACAACTCGCTCAACGTGGCTGAATTCTTCGGTTTCGAGAAAGGCGCGATGATCATCGATGTCGAGGTTGGTGTGCAGAAACCCGAGCAGGTCGATGCCGAGACGCTGATGAAGATATTTCCCTATGGTCAGCCGTCGGTCAAGGTAGTTAAAGGCGGCCTCGATGTGCCCAAGCCGGGCAGCGACGGGCTCACCGTGATTGCCAATGCAGCCGTCATCGTTTCGTTCGACATGGAGCCCGCCAAATGAGCGAAAAACGCGTCATCATCGAAATCGGCACGGGCAACGATCTCTACGGCGGCGACTACACCAAAGCCGCCATCCGCGCTGTGCACGACGCGCTTCATCATTCGTCCATCACTCTGTTCCGCACGCTAGGGTACGACCACAAGACCATGCGTGTACAAGTCACAATTGGCGTGCAAGACCCGGAAAAGGTCGATATTGACAAGGTCGCCGCGGAGCTTCCACGCGGCCGCGCCGAAGTCACCGCAGTGCACGGCGGGCTCAATGTTCATCATCCCGAGCTGGGCGACACGCACATCATCGCCACGGCGACGGTAGAAGCGTTTTTGCCTGATGTTTCGGGGGATTGGCGGTTGAGTACTTGAGTTGGACGATCAGGGCGCGTGTACGCTCTGAGGCAGACGAAGGCGGCGCGGAATCGAGATCAGGCTAAGGACCACTACAAAGTTATTGGCCTCCCTTGCTTCGCTTGCGTGCAAGGGCAAGTTTCTTCTTCTCGGCCGGTGACAGACGTTCGAGAATTTGAGCGTAGAGCCCAGCAGCCTTTGCGTAGTCTCCAGCGCGGAAGTATTCCTCCGCCTCTGGTCGAACCGTCCCGGCAAGCACCTCTAATGCATAGGCCTCCGCCCATTCTTGCCGCTTCTTCGTCATCAATTCCAAGAACCGCGGTTCTGCGCGAAGTGCGTCGGCACAGTGCTGCTTGAACAAAACGCTTAGATCCTCCACCGCTTTGCGCACGCTTTCAGGAGATGTGGCGATAGTGCGCCTGTAGCCTCTCGCAATCTCGGGTGAAACTGCAGTCATGATCGAAGACAAGTCGAAGCGCGTCTCGGCGCATCGGACTCCCGCACCAATTTCGTATGAGCCTCGACCGTGATACACGTCCACTTCCACATCTTCTTTCCCGTAAAGAACTAGAGTTGGAGTGGTTTCAAGTTCCTTGAATCCTAAGTATTCAAGGAAACCAAACGCCTGCCTGACTGACGCTACGAAGTTGAATTGGGCTCTATCCACACTAGTCATATGACATCGCGAATTCTTATGTAATTCCCGGTCGGCGGGGTACGGTGTGCAGCAGCCCAAGTGTCGTAAGCGTCTACTCAGCGTTGTGCGAATTCACACGAGAATGCAATCCTCGTAATCAATCTATTCGCTGCGTGAACATTCTTCGCGTATCTGACAGATATCGCATGGCCGAAAACGAGAGGGCGTGTCATTTGTCATTTTGCGAATTACCGTAACCAAGCGCGAGCGATAGGACAATTCTCTTTCTTCACCAGATTAGCGAGAGTAATCTTGCCGAATTCAGTTCTGTGACGTTCGATCGCTGGAAAGCCTAAGCCCAGTCGGGCCGGTGTTGTTCGTCGTACCTCCGCCGGTATTCCGCTGGACGAACAAATATTTGGGATTCATAATCACGCAGAAATCGAATTTCCTCAGAGATGGAATTACGTAGGCCTTGTCGCGTCCTCGAATCCGACTTAAGAATCACCTGTGCGCGATCAGGTGCCAACTCACGCATAATGTCTAGCACGTGCATCGGGCCAACAGCCTCGTCGTCATCGTCGTGGTCAAGGGTTGTAAGCAACACAAGCGATTCATATCGTTCGGCACCAAATTTAAGCTTGAATTTTCCCTTGCGCAAAGTTTTGTTATATTCGTTGTCACATTCGACAGAAAACCCTAGCTGTCGGAGTTCTGCCGATACGGACCGGTAAATTGATTCGTAGGGTTCTTTCATTTGCTCACTGTCCTGAAATATCGATTTTTTCCATGTTGCCAGTATTTTTATTATAGCGGTACCCCATGTTGTACAGATACTCGTACTCTAGCCCGAAGAACGTTTTTCTGCCGTTACGCGGGTTTGTCAATACCGCATCGTTCGGGACGGTCGATAAAGCGAAATCATCACCGCGCGCGATCGCGGCATCGAGATACGGCTTGTTCACTTCGATCCAGAATCTTTCGTCTCCAAGCCGTCGGACGGTTTCCTCGGGCACATTTAGTACATTGAATGTGCCGGGGCGGGACGGACCCAAATCGACGTCCGCCAGCGGCGCATCGAGTTGATCATTAATTATGTACCGCATGTCGGCGCTAGAACTACCAAGTAC
>CBDULG010000138.1:0-7792 GCA_965367985.1 uncultured Rhodocyclaceae bacterium | reverse complement strand
GAGTTGTGGTCACCCCGGCTGGCAATTGCGATGTTCTGGATCTTCCTCGTCGCGGGCGCGCTGACCATTGTCGGCTACCTGATGCTGCCGTACGCCAGGCTCGCCGAACTGACCGGCAACAACATCCTCGCCACCATGGGGCGGGAGTTCCTTGAACAACCGCTGATAACCAAAGTCGGCATTGTGATCGTCGCGCTCGCGATGCTGCTCAACCTCACCATGACCATGCTCAGGGGCCGTAAAACCGCCATCAGCCTGGTGCTCATGCTTGGGCTGTGGGGCCTCGCGGTGTTTTTCCTGTTCTCTTTCTACAACCCGCACAACCTTGTGCTCGACAAGTTCTACTGGTGGTGGGTCGTGCATCTGTGGGTCGAAGGCGTGTGGGAACTCATCCTCGGCGCACTGCTGGCCTTCGTGCTCATCAAGGTGACTGGAGTTGACCGCGAAGTCATCGAGAAATGGCTCTACGTCATCATCACGCTGGCGCTGATCAGCGGCATCATCGGCACGGGCCACCACTATTTCTGGATCGGTACGCCGGAATACTGGCAGTGGTGGGGTTCGATCTTCTCAGCGCTCGAACCGCTGCCCTTCTTCGCGATGACGGTGTTCGCCTTCAACATGGTCAACCGCCGCCGCCGCGATCATCCCAACCGCGCCGCCACCCTGTGGGCGCTGGGCACGGGCGTGATGGCCTTTCTCGGCGCCGGCGTTTGGGGTTTCCTGCACACGTTGTCTCCGGTGAACTACTACACCCACGGTACCCAGGTCACCGCAGCCCACGGCCACATGGCGTTCTACGGTGCCTACGCGATGGTCGTGCTGTGCATCATCAGCTACGCGATGCCGATCCTGCGCGGCCGTGCCGCCAACAGCAACAAGGCGCAAGTGATCGAAATGTGGAGCTTCTGGCTGATGACCGTGTCGATGGTCTTCATCACACTGTTCCTCACCGCCGCGGGCATCCTGCAGGTGTGGCTGCAGCGCTTCAGCGACACGCCGATCTCGTTCATGGCCGCTCAGGACCAGCTTCGCCTGTTCTACTGGATGCGTGAAGGGGCCGGCGTATTCTTCACCATCGGCCTGGTGATCTTCATCGTCAGCTTCTTCGTCAAGGGCGAAACCAAAGCTGCCGCCTGATCACGGCTGAGGCAACAAACAGCTGCGGGCCCCGAGGGGCCCGCTTTTCGTTGTAGGGGCATGCCGCCGGTCAGCGCGCCGAAAAGCGCACCGCCACCGCCAAGCCGTACCCGCCATCACGCGCCAGGCCTTCTTCGAAGACCAACCGCGCGCCATGCAGTTCGACGATGCGCTCGACAATCGACAACCCCAGGCCGGCACCGTCGCCGCTGCGCGCGTCGCCCCTCGCAAAGCGGCCGCGCAGCGCCGCTTGTTGCGTCGCGCTCATGCCGGGGCCATCGTCCGCGACACGCAGGATCACCACCGAGGGGCTCGCGATGACGCGTACGTCGATGCGGCCGCCGGACGGCGTGTAGCGCATCGCGTTGTCGATCAGGTTGCGCGTCAATATTTCCAGCCACACGGCGTTTCCAGGCACCGTCGCCGGCGCGGTATCGAGTTCGAGCGTCTGATCGCGGGCAATCGCGGCGGGGGCCAGCTGCGCGCACACCTGTTCGGCGACGGCGTCGAGTGCAACGGGCGAAAACGCCGCCGCTGCGTCCACCGCCTGCGGCTCGAGCCGCGCCAGGGTCAGCAACTGCTCGACCAGATGGGTCATGCGATCGACGCCGACGATGACCTGATCGAGTGCGTGGATGCGCGTCTTTTCCTGCGCGGCGCGTCGCGCCACCTGCGCCTGCACCCTGAGCGCCGACAGCGGCGTGCGAAGCTCGTGCGCCGCATCGGCGGTAAAGCGCCGTTCCTTGTCGAAAGCCGCATTGACGCGCGCGATCAGGCGGTTGAGCGCATCGATGAGCGGCGCAACCTCGTCGGGGACGGCAACGCCCGGGACGACCGGAGTGAGCGCATCGGGCGACATCGCGCTGACCGACTGCGCGGTGCTGTCCAGCGGGCGCATCGCGCGCCCGACCGCCCACCACACCGCGAATGCCATCAACGGCAAGCCGAATGCGATCGGCAGCAATTGATTGAGCGCCAGTTCGGTGGCCATCGCATAACGGGCGCCGTGATCCTGACCGACCACCACGAAGATCTCGCCGTCGTCGTTGGAAACACCATAGAAGCGCCACAAGCGCCCCTCGAAATCGCGTTCGACGAATCCCGACCGGGTGATCAAGCGTTCACGTGGCGCGTCGGGCGAACGCACCAGAAGTTTCGTCCTGCCCTCGTCGGTCGCCCATACCTGAAAGCGCAAAGGCAGTTCGTAGCGGTGTTGATGCTCGGCCAGTTCGTCGCTCAGGTCGTCGGCCACCTCCTCGCCATCGCCGGCACCGACCAGCGTCAGCAGTGTCTCGGCGACCTGCACGAGATGCGCGTCGAAGACCTCGTCGGCCTCATGATGCGCTGTTCCGAAGGCCAGTATCGCGGTGCCGATCCACAGGGCGCCGACGAGCAGCACGAGCGCCTTGACGAGGCGCCGCCGCAAGGAATAGGTGGCCACGGGCGCCTGTGTCATGTGCCGCGCGGCGCCACCGTGTAGCCAACACCGCGCACCGTGCGGATGAGATCGCTGCCAAGTTTCTTGCGCAGATGGTGGATGTGGACTTCGAGCGCGTTGCTCTCCACTTCATCCCCCCAGGCATAGAGCTGGTCGTCGATCTGGCGGCGCGTGACGACGCGGCCGGCATGGCTGAGCAGCAATTCGAGGACGTCGAATTCGCGCCCGGTCAACGTCACCGACGCGCCGCCTCGAGTGACCGTGCGCGCTGCCGGATCGAGCTCGATGTCGCCATGGCGCAAGCACGGCCGCGCCTGGCCCTGCGCGCGGCGGATGAGCGCGCGCAGGCGCGCCGCGAGTTCGTCGAGATCGAAGGGTTTGACGAGATAGTCGTCGGCGCCCAGATCGAGCGCACCGACCTTGTCGCTGATCTGGTCGCGCGCCGTAAGCACCAGCACCGGCGTGGTATCGCCTTGCGCGCGCCGATGGGCCAGAACCTCGCGCCCGTCCTGGCGCGGCAGGCCGAGATCGAGCACGACGACGGCGAAATCATGCGTACTCATCGCGGTTTCCGCGGCGACGCCATCCATTACCCAGTCGACAGCATAGCCAAGCGATTTGAGACCGGCCCTGAGACCATCCCCAAGCAATTTGTCGTCCTCGACTACGAGTATCCGCATCTGTCCTCCGCGTGTCTGGCGCACTCGCCGACATGGTCGCGCAAGCGGCGCCGCAGCGCCAACGGGTGTTCAGCCGTCTATGACCTGCCCATCCTGCGCCTCGAACTGTTTGCCGTTGACCATCGCCTGCGCCACCCGCTCGCCACGCCAGTGATGGAATACCAGCGCGCCGACATGGATGGCAATGAACAGCAGAATGAAGACGAAGCCGGCCTCGTGCGGTTCCTCGAAGAGATCCTTGAAGCGGGACGCACCGCCGATCCATCCTGCCAGCGGTCCGGCGTCGAATTCCGTCGCAGTGAGCGCGAAACCGGTGATCACCATGATGGCGCTGACCGCGTAGAAGGCGATGAAGGCCAGCGAAGCGGCCGCGTCGTGCCCGAGCCGCGGTCGCGGCCAGTGGAATTTCAGCATGCCGGCCCACGCCCCGGGATGCCACAGGTCGGTGCCGCGCGCCGGTGCGGGGCCAACAAAGCCCCAGATCAGGCGAACGAAGAGGCCGCCAGCGAGCGCGTAGCCACTGACGATGTGCCAGTCCCACATCAGCGCTTCATACGGACCATCTTCGAGCAGTTCGGCCAACTGGCTGGTGGCGATCAGCGCGATGATCGCCAGTGCCAGCCACCAATGAGTCAATCGCAGCAAGGGATCAAACACCTTGACTGGACGCGAAGGGATGGTGTTCATGGGAGCCTCCTTTTTCAAGATGACTCCAAGTATCGGCGCGCCGTATTAGGGAAATCTTAAGACGCCGGAACGTGTCCGCACGCCACCGCAGCGCCGCCGCCACGGCAGCATGCCGACTCAGCTGGCCGACCGGCCGAGCGCCTTTTCCAACACCTCACGCACGTCGGCTGACAACGCGTCATCAGCCAGCACGCGCTCGATCTGGGCGCGCGCAGCCGCCTGCAGCGCTGGCGTGAAGTGGCGCCAGTTCTCGAGCTGGCGCGCCATTCGGGAGGCAACCTGCGGATTGCGTGCGCTGAGCGTGAGAATGCAATCGGCCCAGAAGCGATAGCCGGCGCCATCCACGCGGTGAAATTCGGCCGGGTTTCCACGGAAAAAACTGCCCAGCAGCGAGTACACCTTGTTCGGATTGGAGAGGCTGAATGCACGGTGCGAGAGCAGCGCCTCGACCCGCGCGAGCGTCGCCGGCGCTTCATCCGACCAGCGCCATGCCGCCGCCTGTACCGCAAACCATTTGTCCATCACCAAAGCATCGTCGGCAAACCGCGCTTCGAACCCTGCAAGCGCCTCGGCCGCTTCGTCGGCCGCCGGGCTTTGCACCAGCGCGGCCAGCGCGCCAAACTGCTCGGTCATGTTGTTTGCTGCGGCGAATTGCGCATGCGCGCGCGCCACGCCCTCGGCGACGCCCGCGGCGCTCAGGTAGCGCAAACCGAGGTTGCGCAGCGCGCGTTTGCCGGCGTCCAATGGGTGATAGCGATACGTACCCCTGACCTCCAGCGCGGCGTCGTGCAGCAGCCAGCGTTCGGCCAGCTGCCCACCGAGTGTCTGCATCAGCACGATCATTGCGTGACGCAGCGCAGCCGGATCGGCCTCGGCCATCTGTTCGAGCAGATAGGTTTCGGCAGGCAGCGTGAGCGCGACGGCGCGATACCCCGGATCGAGGCGCACGTCGTCGAGCAGTGTGCCAAAGGCGTTGACGAAGCCGGCTGGCACGCTGACCGTGCTGCCTTCGGCGGCGGCGCGCGACATGCCGAGAATGACCCGCGTCATGTAGCGCTGCGCCGCATCCCAGCGGTTGAAGGGATCGGCGTCGTGCGCCATGCGAAAGGCCAACCGCGCGTCATCCTCGTCGACGTCGAGAATCACCGGCGCGCTGAAACCGCGCAGCAGCGACGGCACGGGGGGCGCCGAGACATCCTCGAAAACGAAGGTCTGCTCCGGCTGGCGCAGCTCGAGGATGCGCGTCGTTGCGCCGGTCTGCGTTTCGCCTTGCAGGCGCAAGGGCAGGTCCGCGCCGTCGTCGCCGATCAGTCCGACCGCGAACGGAATGTGCAGCGGCTCGCCAGAGGCGTCCGGACGTGACTGCACGAGGGTGAGCGTGAAACGGTGCGTGTCGGCGTCGTATTCCGAGGTGGCGCGCACATGTGGCGTGCCGCATTGGCTGTACCAGCGCATGAACTGGTCGAGGTCGGCACCATTCGCTTCGGCCATGGCATCGACGAAATCATCGCAGGTCACCGCCTGGCCGTCGTAATAGCTGAAATAGAGGTCCATGCCGTTGCGGAAACCTTCGCGGCCGAGCACGGTATGCAGCATGCGAATCACCTCGGCGCCCTTTTCATACACCGTGGCGGTATAGAAATTGTTGATCGCCTGGTATTCGTCCGGGCGGATCGGGTGCGCCATCGGCCCGGCGTCTTCAGGGAACTGCGCGGTGCGCAGCACACGGACGTCTTCGATGCGCTTGACCGCGCGCGCCGAATCACCGCCGGCGGCGGCCAGCATATCGGCCGAGAATTGCTGGTCGCGAAACACCGTGAGCCCTTCCTTGAGGGTCAGTTGGAACCAGTCGCGGCAGGTCACACGATTACCGGTCCAGTTGTGGAAGTACTCGTGCGCAACGACGCTCTCGATGTGCTCGTAATCCGCGTCGGTGGCCGTGTCCGGCTTGGCGAGCACGAATTTTGCGTTGAAGATGTTGAGGCCCTTGTTCTCCATCGCGCCCATGTTGAAGTCGCCCACCACGACGATCATGTAGCGATCCAGATCGAGTTCGAGGCCGAAGGTGGTTTCATCCCACCGCATCGCATGCACGAGCGAATCCATGGCGTGCCCGGCACGATCGAGGTTGCCGTCCTCGACCCACACCTGTAGCAGGACCTTGCGGCCCGAGGCGGTGGTTTGCTCCTTTTCGAGCGCCACCAGATCGGCAGCCACCAGCGCGAACAGATAGCTCGGTTTGGGAAACGGATCGACCCAGCGCGCGAAGTGGCGTCCCTCATCGAGATCGCCCTGCTCGACGAGGTTGCCATTGGAGAGCAGCACGGGATAGGTCGCGCGATCGGCGTCGAGTGTCACTGAGAAGCGCGCCATCACGTCAGGGCGGTCCGGATAGCAGGTGATGCGGCGAAAGCCCTGCGCCTCGCACTGGGTGAACAGGCCGCCGGCCGACTGATAGAGGCCGGACAGTTCGCTGTTCGACGACGGATCGATGCGCGTCACCACTTCCACTTCGGCCACGTCCACGCCGTCGAGATCGATCTCGAGGCAACCATCGCGGTCGCGCACCCGGTCGGGGGTGGGCGCAACGCCATCGACGGTCAGCGATTCGCGCGCGAGCGCTTCATGCAGCAGCACCAGCGGGCCCTCGCCCTGGCGCACACAGCGCATCGTGTTGCGCACTTCGGTGTCAGTTGCATCGAGGGTGAAGTACAGGTCGATGGATTCGACCGTCCAGGCCAGCGGCTGGTAGTCCTCGCGGCGTATCGTCGGAGCGTGTTCGGTTTTCATCGGGTCGCCTACTCGAAAGGTCAGTCGTGAATGCCCGGAAGTGTAGCGCGCATGAGGCGAGAACATCGCCCGATAAAGCAGCGATAGGCCAATCCTATCGGCCTTATTGGGGTTTGCAATTTCCCCTTGCGCTGCCATGGTCTAAGTTGTAATTACATCCGGCTTGACCTTGCCGGCTTGGAACCCACCCGACCATGATGGAGGAATACCATGCAACTCAAAGGTAGTAAGACCGAGGAAAATCTCAAGGCAGCATTCGCGGGCGAATCCCAGGCCAATCGCCGTTATCTGTATTTCGCCAGCAAGGCCGACGTCGAAGGGTACAATGACGTCGCCGCCGTCTTCCGCTCCACCGCGGAGGGCGAGACCGGACATGCCCACGGCCATCTGGAGTACCTCGAGGTCTGTGGCGACCCGGCCACCGGCTTGCCCTTCGGCAAGACCGAGGCGAATCTGGCCACGGCGATCGCCGGCGAAACCCACGAGTACACGGACATGTATCCGGGCATGGCCAAGGCCGCGCGCGAGGAAGGATTCGAAGAAATCGCCGACTGGTTTGAAACCTTGGCCAAGGCGGAACGCAGTCACGCCAACAAGTTCCAGCGCACGCTGGACGAGGTCAAGGCCAACGCCTGAGCACCGCCGCCGCTGACGGGCCAGTGCCCCGCCAGCGGCAACCCGAACCCCGACCCCAACGGCCACCGAGGTAAAACATGTCGTCCGCCAGCCCCTTCCGCGAAGGCAGTCTGGAAGCGCCCACGCGTCACCCGCTCGACTGGAAGAACCCCGATTTCTGGGATGAAGACAAGCTCACCGCCGAGACCGAGCGCATTTTCAACATCTGTCACGGTTGCCGGCGCTGCGTCAGCCTGTGCGGCGCCTTCCCGACGCTGTTCGACCTGATCGACGAGGGGGCGACCGGAGAAGTCGACGGCGTGCCACGCGAGCGCTACGGCGACGTGGTTGACCAATGTTATCTGTGCGACATGTGCTACATGTCGAAATGTCCTTATGTGCCACCGCACGAATGGAATGTCGACTTGGTTTAGAGCCATCT
>CBDULG010000137.1:0-7826 GCA_965367985.1 uncultured Rhodocyclaceae bacterium | reverse complement strand
TCGACATCAAGGGCGAGTACACCGGCCTCACCTCGAAGGCGATGACCGCGCCCGACGGCAAGATTCGCATTCCGCTCAATGAAGAGGCCTCGCAGGGTACTGGGCAGATCGAGGAATTCCTCATGAAGTTCAACGGTGAGGGCATCCAGCACGTCGCATTGCTGTCGGACGACCTGCTCGCCTCGGTCGATTCGCTGCGCGCTGCGGGCGTGCCCTTGATGAGCGCGCCGCCGGCCACCTACTACGAGATGCTCGACGAGCGCGTGCCCGGCCACGGAGAGAATCCGGAGGAACTCAAGGCGCGCGGCATCCTGCTCGACGGCACCACGGAGAACGGCGAGGCGCGACTGCTGCTGCAGATTTTCTCCGAAACCCTGCTCGGCCCGGTGTTCTTCGAGTTCATCCAGCGCAAGGGCGACGACGGTTTCGGCGAGGGCAACTTCAAGGCGCTGTTCGAATCGATCGAGCGCGACCAGGTGGCGCGCGGGGTGATCAAGGCCTGACGTTTTGGGGGAATGGCGAGGGCGCGCCGTCTTCGCTACTTCCGCCACCACCACAGCAGCAGCGACAGCACGATCGAGATGATGATCGAGGTCATCAGCGGAAAGTGAAAGCTGAAGCCTTCGCGCTGGATGGCGATGTCGCCCGGCAGGCGGCCGAGCGGCAGTTTGCTCAGCCACGGCCAGAGCAGGCCGGCGGCCAGAAAAATCACTCCGAGTGCGATAAGCAGACGCTGCATGTGGCGGCTCGATTCAGTGCGTTTGCACTTTGAGCCAGTGAGCGACGCAAAGTTGCGCGACGCGCCAGCGGCCGGCGGCGGCGCAAGAAAAAGCCCTGCACGCGGCAGGGCTAGCAAGCGGTTCATGCTGCGCCGTCAGTCGAGTCGTTCGAGTGCGTCAGCCAGTTGGGCGACGGTGCGATCGACGTTGTGCAGCTTGTCGAGCCCGAACAGGCCGACGCGGAAGCTGCGGTAGTCGGCCGGTTCGTCGCACTGCAAGGGCACGCCGGCGGCGGTTTGCAGGCCTTGCGCGGCGAAGGCCTTGCCGCTGTGAATGTCGGGGTTGTCGGTGTAGCTCACCACCACGCCGGGCGCCTGAAAGCCGGGTGCGGCGACGCTCTTGAAACCTTTCGCCTCAAGCAGCGCGCGCGCCTTGCGGCCGAGTTCAAGCTGTTCGTCGCGCACCTTGTCGAATCCGTAGGCTTCCGTTTCGAGCATGATGTCGCGCATGCGCGTGAGGCCGTCGGTCGGCATGGTGGCGTGATAGGCGTGGCCGCCCTTCTCGTAGGCTTCCATGATCTGCAGCCATTTTTTCAGGTCGCAGGAGAAACTCGTGCTGGTGGTGGCGTCGATCGCCTCGCGGGCATTCTTGCTCAGCATGACCATGGCGCAGCACGGCGACCCGCTCCAGCCTTTTTGCGGCGCACTGACAAGGACGTCGACACCGACATCCTTCATGTCGACCCACACCGTGCCCGAGGCGATGCAGTCGAGGACAAACAGCCCGCCGACCGAATGGATGGCCTTGCCCACCGCACGCAGGTAATCGTCTGGCAGCATCATGCCGGAGGCGGTTTCTACATGCGGCGCGAAGACGACGTCGGGTTTTTCACGTTCGATGGTGGCGACGACTTCCTCGATCGGCGCGGGTGCGAAAGGCGCCTGGGGGCGGTCCTCGATCATGCGCGCCTTGAGCACCGTGCTCGACGCGGGGATGCTGCCCATCTCGAAAATCTGCGTCCAGCGGTAGCTGAACCACCCGTTGCGGATCACCAGGCACTTCTTTCCGGTGGCGAACTGGCGCGCCACGGCTTCCATGCCGAAGGTGCCGCTGCCCGGCACGATCACTGCCGCTTCGGCGTTGTAGGTTTGCCTGAGCACGCGCGAAATGTCGCGCATGACATGCTGGAAGCGTTGCGACATGTGATTGAGCGCGCGGTCGGTATAGACCACGGAATATTCAAGCAGCCCGTCAGGGTCTACATCGGGTAACAAACCGGACATCGGTGACTCCGTTTATCTACAGGGATTCTGGTCGCGGGGCGCTGCCCCGAATGGCCGACTAGCATGCCATCGTTTCCGGTCCGACTCCACCGCCGGCATACCCGTCAGCGGGTTTGTACGGGGCATTACGCGTGATGTAGTTGTGCATTTCTCGTCGTTGGCCGGAACGAACCATCCCGACCACGCGGACCGCCACCCGAATCGCGCGGCACGTTACGTAAACGCCCCCGGAATCTTGAATCAGCGCCGGCACAATGAGTCCCGTCATTCCGGCGCAGGCCGGAATCCAGGCGGGTGGCCCGCAAGCCGCTTCCCCGCCCTCGCCACGAGGCGGCCCGTGGAACATAAACGGCGCGAGTCGCCCCGATGTGCTTGATCTTGACGCTCACGCGCGCGCCCGCCCGCTCGGCCGTTCACGCTGTATCCCCCGTCCGGCTTGTGCGATAGTCGGTGCTCTCGCGCGTGCCCGTTCGACGATGCCGTGCGAGGCAAGAAATCAACACGGCAAGGGAGACGACCATGAGAACAACAGCCATTTCAACGCTCGCGGCAGCATTGCTGCTGGGGGCGGCAACGACCCACGCGATCGCCGAGACGCGGGTGACCTTCAAGGCCGCGAAGGCGGGCACTTCGTACTACCAGATGGCGGTGCAGATCGCCGAGACGGTCAAGAAGGAGACAGACGGCGGGATCATCGTGACGGTCGAGGAGAGCCAGGGCTCGGTGCAGAATGTAATGGAGTCGGTCGCGCGCGGCGCCAACTACATGTTCACTTCGCCGCCGGCGCTGATCGGCAATGCGATTGAGGGGACGAAACCTTTCAAGGCGCCCGACGAGGCGTTCAAGAAAATTCGCGCGCTCTTCCCGATTCCCTCGCTGACCATGCACTACGTGGTGCGCGCCGACTCGGGCGTAGAGACTTTCGCCGATCTGGAAGGCAAGAGTTTCGTCACCGGCAAGGGATCCTTCGGCGCCAGCGAGGCGACCAAAAACCTGCAGGACTTCGGCCTCGAGGGCAAGCTCGAGATCATCGACATCGAGTTGTCGGGCGCCGGCGCGGCGATGAAGAACAAGCAGGTCGACGGCTTCGCCACCGCCGGTTCGTGGCCCGCGCCAAACGTCGTCGAAGTGGCAGCGACGGTGCCGGTGCGGGTGTTGTCGATGAGCGAAGAGCAGGTCGCGACCACCGGCCGTACGCGACTGGTGATTCCTCGGGGCACCTACCCGGGCGTGGACTACGACGTCGTCACCACGTCTTTGCCGGTGATCACCTACGCTCTGTCGGACATGGATGAAGCCACCGCCTACCAGGTGACGCGCAGCTATTGGGAAGGACGTGACGCGATGGTGCAGACCAATGCCTGGTGGAATGGCGTGACGCCCGAGCTGCTCGAGAACGTCGGTGTCAAACTGCATCCTGGCGCGCTCAAGTACTACGCTGAAGCCGGCATCGCCGTGCCCGAGCATTTGAAGTAAGCCCTGCCCCGCGCGGTTCGATTGCTCGTGACGGAGCGATTCGCGTCGAGACCCGGCGCATCCCGCCTGCACGCCCTGATGGTGGTGCTGGCGTTTGCGTCGGTGGCCTACCACTTGTGGCTGGTCACCGCCGGGCTCATTCCCAACCTGATCAGCCGGCCGCTGCACATCGTCGCGGTGTTGCCATTCATCTTTGTGTTTGCGCAGGTGCCGGTCAGCGGCGCGCAGCGCTGGCTGGACCTGGCGTTGTGCGCGGGCGGTCTGGCGGCGTGCGCCTATGTGTTGATCAACCATCAAATGCTCGACGAGCAGTACGGCCGCCTGCAGGGCGTGACGCAATTTGTCATGGCGTGGGGCCTGATCCTGTTGGCGCTCGAGATGGCGCGACGGCAGGTGAAATGGGCGATGCCGGGCACCGCGGCAATCGCCCTGTTGTACGGCCTGTTCGGTCAGTATTTGCCGGGTGAGTTGGGCCATGCCGGCATCCCCACGGCGAGCTTTCTCGGCACGCTGACGATCACCGAAGGCGGACTGTGGGGCACGCTCACCGGCACCTCGGCCGAAGTGGTGGCGGTGTTCGTGATCCTCGGCGCGGTGATGGGTGCCGGCGAAGGCGGCAAGGGCTTCATGGCCGCCTCGGTGGCGCTGGCCGGGCGCTTGCGTGCCGGTGCCGCCAAGGTGTCGGTGCTCTCGTCGGCCCTGTTCGGCTCGATTTCCGGTTCGGCGTCGGCAAACGTGGCGTCGACCGGCGCAATCACCCTGCCCACCATGAAGCGCCTCGGCTATCCGCCCGCGCTGGCCGCGGCAGTGGAGGCGGTGGCGTCCTCGGGCGGCCAGATCATGCCGCCGGTGATGGGCGCCGGCGCCTTCATCATGGTCGAATTGCTGCGCACCACCTACGGCGCCGTGCTGATGGCTGCCCTGTTGCCGGCGGTGCTGTTTTTCTGGGGTGTGTGGGCCGGCTGCGATCTGTATGGACGGCGCTACAAACTCGAACCGATGCGCGCCGAAGAGATTCCGCCGCTGGCGCGAGTGGCGCGGCTGGTGGTGTTTTTCATCGTGCCCTTTGGCGTGCTGCTGGCCATCCTTTTCCTCTCCGGCAATACCCCGCAATATGCCGGCGCAGTGGCCACAGCGGTCACCGCCGCGATGATGTTCTTCGACGAGCACTACGCTGCCTCCTGGACGCGCTGGCGCCGGCGGATGATGGACGCGGCGGTGGACGCAGCGCGGCAGATCGCCACCATCGCGTCGATCATCTTCTGCGCCGGGCTGATCATCGGCGTGCTCAACATGACCGGGCTGGGCGTCAAGATCACCTCGCTGATCATCGGCCTGTCGGGCGGCAATCTGTGGGGCGCGCTATTGCTCACCGGCATCGCCTGCCTGATTCTCGGCATGGAGGTGCCGACCACGGCCGCTTATGTGATCTGCGTGGCGGTGGCCGGGCCGGCGCTGATGGAACTCGGGCTGGAGCCTTTGCACGCCCATCTGTTCATTTTCTGGTTCGCGCTGTTGTCGACCATCACGCCACCGGTGTGCGGTGCGGTGTTCATTGCCGCCGGCATGGCCGGTGCACCCTGGCTCAAGGTGGCCTGGCACGCGATGAGCCTGGGCATTGGCTTGTATCTGGTGCCGCTGGCCTTCGTTGCCAATCCGTCGCTGACCGCGCTGGGGTCGACACCCTTGCTGGCGCTCGCGGCGATGCTGAAGATCGGTCTCGGCGTGCTGTGGATCAGCCGCGCGCTTATTGCGCGCGACGCATGGCTGCTGCGCGTCGCATTGCTGGCCGGCGGCATGGTCGTCATTTTCGCGTTCGGCATTTGACCGCCGCTCGCCTTGCGCGACGTGCACACGCGCACGCATGTCGCGGTATGCTCGCCGCGACACAATTTTGATGGAGTGAAACGATGGACATGGCGCACCTGATGATCATCCTGAGCATGCTTGCCGATGGCGGCATGTCGGCGGCCTTCGTCAATACCGACAATCTTGCCCATTGCGAGCAGCGCGCGAAGACGCTCCGCGCGATCCTCACCCAGGGCGGCGTTGACGTGCGCGAGATCGCCTGCGTGCCGAGCGGGCTGGAATTCGAGCCCTACGCGCATGGCACCGCCGAAGACGCGCCGCGTCACACTTATCTGGTCGAATTCGAAGGCGAGAGCGTGAATGTGGCGCCCATCATGGATATGATCGAGTGCGAAAGCGTCGTCGCCCACACCGCCGCGCCGCCGTCGATGCGCCGCCTGTGCGTGACCTCGACGCAGACCATGAAAGCGGCGGCCACCGACGGCGCGATCGACGAGCAAATGATCGACGAACTGCTCAACAAGGAAGCCGCCGTCGGCGACATCGCCCCGGTTGCGCAGTAACGCCGCCGAAGTTTGGGAGAGTCACCCCTTGAGCTTCGCCCAGTCGAGCCCGAAACGCGCCAGATACTTGCGCAGGCGGTCGGCGTCGTTGACCGCCTTGCGTTCGAGCCGCGAGACATCGAACAGCCGCCGCCCCGCCTCGGACAGGTTGCCGGCGCGGCGGCATTCGGCGATCACCGCGGCGAGCTGCAGGCGGTCGAACCGGTCGATGGCGTCCACCGCATCACCGAGGAGATCGCGCAGCGCATCGTCCGCTGAAGCCCCCGTGCCCCAGGCGTGACGCAGACGGCCGATTTCATCCTCCACCCCCGCCTCGTTAATACGCCCGGCATCGGCCAGTGTCGCCATGCGCGTGACCGAAGCGGACAGCTCGCGGAAGTTGCCCGCCCAGCGCGCCGCCGCGGAGGTAGCGAAATGCAGGTAGCGGCGCTTGGCTTCGACGTTGAAACGCACCGCCTTGCCGTGCTCGCGGGCGTGGCGTTCGAGTTCGAAATCGAGGTTCGGCTCGATGTCTTGGACGCGCTCGGCAAGTCCGGGCAGCGCGAAGGTCCACAGGTTGATGCGGGCGTATAAATCCTCGCGAAAACGCCCCTCGGCCACCCACTGACGCAGATCGCGATGGGTGCCGGCGATGAGCATGAAATCGCTCGCCACCTCGGCGTCGCCGCCGAACGGGAAGAAGCGCTGCTCCTCGATCGCCTTGAGCAGCATCGCCTGCTCGTCCAGCCCCAGCTCACCGATCTCGTCGAGAAACAGCATGCCGCCATCGGCCGCGCGCAGCAGCCCGGCGCGCTCGCTCTGCGCGCCGGTGAACGCGCCTTTCACATGACCGAACAGCGCCGACATCGCCATGTCGCCGCGCAAGGTGGCGCAATTGACCTCGACGAAACGCCCTTTTACCTGGTGTCGCTTCTGGCGCAATTCGTAGATGCGCCGCGCGAGAAAACTCTTGCCCGCACCGGTCGGCCCGATCAGCAAAACCGGCGCGGTGGAGCGCACCGCCACGGTTTCGATCTCGTCGATCACCCGGTTGAAAGTGGCGTTGCGCGTGGCGATGCCTGCCTTGAGGAAGGACACCGTCTCCTGCGCTTCGCGCGCAAAACGCGTGGCGATGGCGTCGTAGCGCGACAGGTCGAGGTCGATCACGGTATGCGTGCCGCGCGCGTCGCGTGGGCCTGTCTTGCTGGCACGCAGCGGTGCGGTCTGTAGCAGGCGGGCCGGCAGGTAATGCGCCTCAGTGAGCAGAAACCAGCAGATCTGCGCCACATGGGTGCCGGTAGTGATGTGGATGAGGTAGTCCTCGGCCTCAGTGTCGAAGGCGTAGCCGCGCGCAAAGTCGTGCAGCGCGCCGTACACCTCGACGAAATCCCACGGGTCGCGCATTTCGACCTCGATCGAGCGCACCTCGGTGCCGGGCGACACGGTGGCGATGTCGCTGCGCAGCTTGTTCGCCAGCCCGCGATGACGTTCGTCATGCAGCAATTCCAGCCGATCCACCGCCAGCCCGTCCTGCTGGCACAGACCCACCGTCGGTCGCCACTTCTCCCAGCGCTGCGCGCCGCGCCCACCGTAGTCGAGCACCGTGCCGAGAAATCCGATCACTACCGTCTTGCGATTCATGGCGCGCCAAAAAGATAAATAGATAGCGCACAGTCTAAACATTCATGCCACGCCGCGGGTGCGATTCGCACATCGGCTGCCGCGCAGACGGCGAAAAGTGATGTCAAAACAGTCGCTTGACTACACATCTGCCGCGTTGCCGAGAAACTGGCACGCCGTTCGCAATAAGAGAGATGACCGCGGATTCACCGCTGGAGCACGGGTTGGGGTTCTGGACGCCCCGCCGGTGCGCCGCAGCCGGGCAGCCGTTGCTGGGACGTATGCCGCCGGGTGAGGAAAACGGTCATTGCGGTGTGCGCGCCGGGCGCCACCGGGTTCGATGCCCGGCACACCACCACTGGATAGCTCAGAGGGTA
>CBDULG010000136.1:0-7840 GCA_965367985.1 uncultured Rhodocyclaceae bacterium | reverse complement strand
GCCAAAGGCCGAGGGATTTTAAGTCCCTTGTGTCTACCGATTTCACCATCCGGGCTCTGATTGGCTGGAAAGCTCAGTGTGCCTTTTCCGGCATCACGATGTTGACCTCGAGTACTTCGTAGTTGTCCTGCTTTTCGAGCTGGACCTTGATATCGTCGGCGTTGACGTTGACGTATTTCGAGATAACTGCAATGAGGTCTTTTTGCAATTCGGGCAGGAAATTCGGGGTGCCGTCGTCAGTGTGTTCCCGCGCGATGATCAGCTGAAGTCGCTCCTTCGCGACTGACGCCGTCTTCGGTTTGGTGCCGAACAGCCTGCTGAGCAGCGACATTTTATTTTCCTCCGAACAGGCGCTTGAAGATGTTCGGCTTGTCGTAATCAACAAAGCGCATCGGCCGATCTTCCTCGAGGAAGCGCGCGACCACGTCGAGGTACGCTTCAGAGACGTCGGTGCCTTTCAGATGCACGGCCGGAGAACCCTGGTTCGAGGCGTGCAGCACGGCTTCCGACTCCGGAATCACGCCGATCAGCGGTATCCGCAGCAGCTCCTGCACGTCTTTGTAGGAGAGCATTTCACCGTCCTCGACGCGTTTCGATGAGTAGCGGGTGATCAGCAGATGTTCCTTGACCGGATCCTCGCCGTCGATTGCGCGGCGGGATTTCGACTGCAGGATGCCCAGAATCCGGTCGGAGTCGCGGACCGACGACACTTCCGGATTGGTGACGATGATCGCTTCGTCTGCGAAGGTCAGCGCCATCACCGCGCCACGCTCGATACCGGCGGGCGAGTCGCAGACAATGAAGTCGAAGGCCATGTGCTCGAGTTCCTTGAGCACTTTTTCGACGCCTTCCTCATTGAGCGCATCTTTGTCGCGGGTCTGCGACGCGGGCAGGATGAACAGGTTCTCGCAGTGCTTGTCCTTGATCAGCGCCTGACTGAGCTTGGCCTCGCCATTCACGACGTTGACCAGGTCATAGACGACGCGGCGTTCGCATCCCATGATCAGATCGAGATTACGCAGGCCGACGTCGAAGTCGAGCACCGCGGTCTTGAAGCCGCGAAGCGCGAGGCCGGAGGCAAACGCTGCACTGGTGGTGGTTTTTCCGACGCCGCCCTTGCCGGACGTCACTACGATGACTCGGGTCACTTGTTTTCCCTTCCTAGAATGTGCCGCTTATTTGCTCGATTACAACGGTGCGATCATCAATGTCTGTGTGTCTTCGTTGCCCGACAGCCAGGCGCGTGCTGCTTTTCCGCCAACGTTCTCGGGAAGCCCCTTCTCGAAAGTGCGATAAACGCCGGCGATGGAGACCAGTTCAGGTCCGAAATCGGTCGAAAAAATACGTGCGCGAATGTCACCCTGCGCGCCGGCCAGTGCGCGACCGCGCAGCGGTCCGTAGCAATGGATGTGTCCATCGGCGATCACTTCGGCGCCCGGACTGACGCCACCGAGCAGGATCAGATCGCTGTCCTTGGCATAGGCTTGCTGCCCTGAACGCAGCGGGCGCTCGATGAGCATCGTGGCGGGGCGTTGATCGACGACGGGCGGCGCTGCGGGCGCCTGCTCGAATGCTTCGGCCGGTCCGCTCGGGGCGGCGTCGGTAATTTCGCCCGTGGTGTCGAGAACGGCCAGTCCGGCACGGCGCGCACTCTCTTCGAAGACTTCGGGCAGATGTGCGACGGCGACCGGCTGCAGCCGGTAGCGGCGCAGCAAACTGGTGAGCGAGGCCCAGTCGATGGTGTCGGGCATCGCGTCGAGGCCCGAAAAGTCCATGATTGCGGCTTCGCGGTTGAAGAAATCCGGCATGCCGCCAAGCATGGCGTGCATTGCATCAGCCAGACGCATCGGGTCTGTGTCACGCAGGCGGGCAGTCATCACGCCGAGTGTGGCGCCCTTGAAGTCGATTGGTTTGGGCGAAACGGGAGTTCCCTTCATGCGGGCAATGCTCGGTTAAATCCTGCGAGTCTACTGGTGCCGGAGTGATGGAGCAACATTCCGTGTGAATCCGAAACAATTGCGTGCCGGTATCCGCTCAGTGGCGCAGCGGCGGCGCGCTTTCATCGAAGAGTTCGCGTACTGCGTCGGCGTCGTATCGATAGGTATGATTGGACAGATCATCGTGGATTTCGACAATGCCTTCGGCGTCCAGAATCGCTTCGACCTCTGCGCGCCCGAGGCTGCGCAACATGGCATCGATCTTTTCCGGATCGGCCGGCCAGCGGTGGATGACCGGGCGCGGCTCGAATACACGCAGGTCCTCCTCGTGGAACAGCCGGGTAAGCAAGGTGTCCGGATCGAGGGTGCGCAATTCCGCGGGGGAAACCGTGCCGGCCAGCTGACTGACGCGCGACCAGCCGTCGGCGTCGCGCCGGTCGGCGAGCGGCAGTTTTTGCAGGAACAGGCAGGCCGCGCTATCGGCGTTGGCGGCCAGCCAAAGCGCGGCCGGTTGTTGTTCCGATTGTTCCAGGTAATGCTGAAAAATCGCTGCAATGGTGTCGCCTTCGAGCGGCACGTAGCTCTGATAAGGCTGCTGCAGCCCGGGCGCATCGAGTGTCAGCATGAGGTGGCCGGTACCCAGCAGCGCGGCCTCGGAAGTGCCGTCATCGACGGACGCATCGGCTTTGGCGTAGCCGCGCAGATTGAGTGCTTCAGTGCAGTCGACCACCAGCAGTTTGATCGGGCCGCTGCCCTGGAGCTGGAAGGTGAGACGTCCGGGTTGTTTCAAGTTGCCGGTCATGACCGCCGAGATCGCCGCCAACTCGCCGAGCAGATCGCGCACGCGGGGCGCGTAGTTGCGGCCGCGCTGCAACGCGTGCCATACATCGTTGAGTTGGACCAGAGCACCGCGGATGTCGAGCGCTTCGAAGACGAAGCGCTGCACAAAGCTGTCGCCTGCCGTCATCGCTGGTTGCGTTTGTGGAACGCCGCAGCATATCGCGCTTCGTCGAAGCCGACGAGCAGCGCGCCGTCGCCCGTGTCGATGACAGGACGCTTGATGACACTGGGGTGGGCCGCCATGAGCGATGCCGCTTCGGCGTCACTGCCGAACACTTTTTCGCTGTCATCGAGTGTGCGCCATGTCGTACCGCGCGTGTTGATCAGGTCGCTGCGCTCGGCACGGTTCAGCCAACCGGTGAGCGTTGCGGCGTCGATACCGGCTTTCTTGTAGTCATGGAACTCATAGGCAAGGCCGTGCGCATCCAGCCACGCAAAGGCCTTTTTCATCGTGTCGCAATTGCGAATGCCGTAAACGCGGATCATTGCTCGTCTCACTTCTTCAATGCGCGCGTCAGCGCGTCGCCGAGCGCGCCCGATTTTCCGGCTTTGCCGGGCGCCTGCTGCTTGTTGGGCGACGGCGAACGGCGCATTGCCGGTGAAGGACTCCGCCCGCTTTCGGCGCGCTTTGGCGGCGCATCGCTCAGGCGCATGGTGAGCGATACGCGCTTTCGTTGGACGTCTACCTCGAGCACCTTCACCTTGACCACATCACCGGTGCTGACGATGGTGTGGGGGTCCTTGACGAAGCGGTCGGCGAGGGCGGAAACGTGTACCAGCCCGTCCTGGTGCACGCCTACATCGACGAAAGCACCAAAGTTTGTGACGTTGGTGACGACGCCTTCGAGCAGCATCCCCGGTGTCAGATCGCTGAGATTTTCCACGCCCTCGCGAAATACCGCGGTCTTGAATTCGGGGCGCGGGTCGCGGCCGGGCTTTTCCAGTTCATTGAGGATATCGCGCACCGTCGGCTCGCCAAAGCGATCGTCTACATAACGGCGCGGATCGAGCGCCTTGAGTGTGGCCGAATCGCCCATCAGATCGCGGACGTTTCGCTGGATGTCGCGCAGAATCTTGTTCACCACCGGGTAGGCCTCGGGGTGCACGCACGACGCGTCGAGCGGGTTGTTGCCGCCAGTGATGCGCAGAAACCCGGCCGCCTGTTCGAACGTCTTGGCGCCCAGGCGTGGCACAGACTTGAGCGCGTCGCGGCTGGCAAAGCGACCATTGGTGTCGCGATACGCAACGATGTTCGCCGCCAGTGCCGTATTGAGGCCGGAGATGCGGGCGAGCAATGCCGGTGAGGCGGTGTTGACGTCGACACCCACCGCGTTCACGCAATCCTCAACCACGGTATCGAGCATGCGTGCCAGACGCGCCTGATTGACGTCGTGCTGGTACTGGCCGACGCCGATCGACTTGGGGTCGATCTTGACCAGCTCGGCCAGCGGGTCCTGCAGCCGGCGCGCGATCGACACGGCGCCGCGCAGGCTCACATCCAGGTCGGGGAACTCGTCGGCTGCCAGCTGCGAGGCGGAGTACACCGATGCGCCCGCTTCCGACACGATCAGACGCGTGAGCCCGAGCTCGGGGTGACGGCTGGCCAGATCATCGGCGAGCTTCTCGGTTTCGCGCGACGCGGTGCCATTGCCAATGGCGATCAGATCGGCGCCGTGCGCGGAGGCCAGGCGGGCCAGCGTGGCGATGGCACCGTCCCAGTCGCGGCGTGGTGCGTGCGGGTACACAGTGGCCGTGTCGAGAAGCTTGCCGGTGGCGTCCACCACCGCCACCTTGACGCCTGTGCGCAGTCCCGGATCAAGGCCGAGCGTGACGCGCGGCCCGGCGGGGGCGGCGAGCAGCAGATCCTTGACGTTGCGGGCGAACACGCTGATCGCTTCTTCCTCGGCGCGCTCGCGCGTACTGTTCATGAGTTCGAGTTCCAGGTGCACGGCGATTCTTGCCGACCATGCCCAGCGCACAGTGTCGAGCAGCCAGCGATCAGCTGGCCGGCCGGCCTCGCGCACGCCAAAGCGCGCTGCGATACGTTGCTCGCAGCGCCCGAGCCGACCGTCCGGCGGCGTCTCGGGCAATTCAATGCCGAGCCGTAACACGCCCTGATTGCGACCGCGCAGCAAGGCAAGAAAGCGATGCGAGGGAATCGTCTTGAGCCCTTCGGAAAAGTCGAACCAGTCGCGGAATTTTTCGCCTTCGCCGGCCTTGCCTTCGACGACGTGCGAGACGATACGCCCTTCGTTCTGCAATATTCCGCGCAGCGTGTCGCGCAACGCAGCGTCTTCAGCGAATTGCTCGACGAGGATCAGGCGTGCGCCATCGAGCGCGGCCTTGACATCCGCGATACCGCGCTCGCTATCGACGAAATTCCGCGCAGTGTCCTCGGGGTCGAGGCACGGATCGTGAAGCAGCGCCTCGGCCAGCGGCGTCAGCCCGGCTTCGCGTGCAATCTGCGCCTTGGTGCGGCGCTTCTGCTTGAACGGCAGATAGAGATCCTCGAGGCGTTGTTTGGTGTCGGCGGCGAGAATGGCGTCACGCAATGGTTCGCTCAGTTTGTCCTGACTGGCGATCGCCTCGAGCACCGTTTCGCGGCGCGCATCGAGTTCGCGCAGATAGCCGAGGCGGTCTTCGAGTGCGCGCAACTGGGTGTCGTCGAGAGAACCGGTGACTTCCTTGCGGTAGCGTGCGATGAAGGGCACGGTCGCACCTTCATCGAGCAAGCGCACGGCGGCGCTGACTTGTCTCTGGCTGATATTTAGTTCGGTCGCGAGTCGACTGTCGAGCGAAGGCAGCATGGAATTTGGGGCAAATGGAAGCGTGCTGGAAAAGGTCCGAAGTATCTCAGCCGTGGGCGGGTGCGACAAGTCGCGGCGAGGCGGGTCCGGGTTTAGCCATTGCCGGTTCATCCCGCGTCCGCCTGCAAACAAAAAGGCTCCCCCGGGGATGGATTCATCGCCTTCGTTTAGGTAGAATCCGCGACATGCCGAATCGACGCCCCACAGCTTTTCGCCCCACGCTTGCCCTCGCCGCGCGCACCTGTGCGGTCGCCCTCATGCTGCCGCCGCTTGCGTTGCAGGCAGCGCCAGAGGCCGCGCCGCCGGGTCTCGGGCCGGTGCCCGCGGCGCCGGGAAAAACCGAACGCGCGGCGCCGCCGCCGCCGCGTCGCGCCTATGCAATCGACGGACAAAGTTTCTATTTCGAAGGCCAGCAATTCATTGTCGAAGGACTGCAGATGCTGCAGGCCGGGGGCGAGTTGGCCAAGCAGCGCTTGCAGCAGATTCTCGACTCCGGGGACCTGCAGATCGCGCCGCTCGGTGACGCCGTCGACAGCGTCATTCGCGCGCGCGTGAGCATCGACGGCGTCAGCCTGGGCGCCGGTTTGAATTGAGCGCGCCGGCGTCCGGCCTCAACGGTTGATTGCCGCTGCCAGTGCGCGGCGATATCGCCGCACCACATCCGGTGCGACCTCGGGCAGCGAAAATATCTGAACCATTGTCTTGCGCGCGGCTTCATCTTGAAACGCGCGATCGCGCTCGACGCTGAACAGCAATTGCTCCAGCGCCTTTTCCCAATCCTTGTTTGCCAGGTAAGCCCCTGCCAGTGCCATACGCGCGGCGAGGTCGTCCGGTGCGCGCTCGACGTCCGCTTCGAGTTGCGCGATGTCTTTCGAATTCGGCGCGTGCCGGGCGGCAAGCGCGGTGCGCGCGCCAAGCGCTTCGATACGCCGTCGGTCACGCCCGCGCAGCGTCAACGGTTCGAGCAGCCGGGTTGCCTCATCAATTTCGCCGATGTCGGCGAGCAAATCGACGAGGTCCAGTTGCGCGGCTTCATGGCGCGGGTCGACCTCGATGGCCTCGCGCAGCTGCGCAATGGCTTGGGTCGCGTCGCCGGCATCGCGGTGGGTCAGCGCCAGCAGACGCAGCGGTTCGGCGGGCGAAGGCAGCACGCGCTCGATGAAGGCCTGCAGTGCGGCTTGCGGCAAAACGCCGGTGAAGCCATCGACGAGCTCACCATTGACGAAGGCGCGCACGTCGGGAATGCCACGCACCTGGTAACGCGTGGCGAGCGCCGGTTGCGCTTCAACGTCTACTTTCGCTAGCAGGAAGCGCCCCTGATGCGCTTCGACGAGCTTTTCGAGAAGCGGTTTGAGTTGGCGGCAGGGGGCACACCAGCCAGCCCAGAAATCAACCAGAATGGGTTGACTGTGCGACGCCTGAATGACTTTTGCGTCGAAATCTGCGTCGCTTGCATCAAAACTGAATCGGGGCATGATCGTCACGGGTTGGCTCGTCTTGACGTTTCAGGTCGGGGCAGAGCGGCGCAATTGCAAGCCTCGACGATCGAATTCAGCGTTCCTCGATCAGGCTTTGACGGCCCCACCAAGTTTCGTCCGCGGCCAACTCGATGCGCTGCGCAGCGGCCGCTGCCTCGACACACAGCATGCGCCGAAAGTCGCTGTCGGCCATGTCGCCGATTGCGCGGGCATCCTCCTCCCACGGATTCCAGACGACAGTGTCGGGAAACTGCTCCTGCACGATGCGAAGGCTGCGCTCATGGTCGACGAGGCGCAGCGTGCGCGGCGCGTCACGGTAGATCCGATTCACTGGCGCGTCGACGGTCAGACATTCAGCCGAATCGGTCTTCAGCGCGTCGCCATCGTTCTTGTCCTGATAACGTTGGCCGGACAATCCCTCGAGCTGGGCGAGTTCGACTTCCGAGACACGTATATAGGTGTGCAGTGCGGCGGCGAAGGCAAAACTGCTGTAGCCGGTGTTGGTTGCCGACAACTCGACGTCCAGACGATTCCCGCCGACGTTGATGGTGAGTTCCAGCGCAAAGTCGAACGGCCACTGCTCGCGGGTCTCATCATTGCCTTCGAGGCCCACCGTGAGCATAACGTCGCCATTGTGCTCGCGCTGCTCGATCAAGCGCCACGGGACGGTGCGCACCAGCCCGTGCGGCGGCAGTGTGCCCTGCCGCGCAAACTGCGGGAAACACACCGGCGCACCGCCACGAATGGCGTGCGTGCCGTCGAAGCAGGCCTGTTCGCT